>NZ_JBMFGY010000055.1:0-20909 GCF_049977125.1 Acidiphilium sp.
GGCTGCGCGCCGCGATCGAACGCATCCGGCGCGAGGCGGAGGAAGGTGTGCGCGCCGGGCGGACGCATATCATTCTGACCGACGAGAGTTTCGATGAGGCGCATGCGCCGATCCCGATGATCCTGGCCACCGGTGCGGTGCATACGCATCTGGTCCGGCAATCGCTGCGCACGTTTACCAGCCTGAACGTGCGGGCCGCCGAGTGCATGGATGTGCATTATTTCGCCGTGCTGATCGGAGTCGGCGCCACCACGATCAATGCCTATCTCGCGCAGGAAAGCATCGCGGATCGGCATCGGCGCGGTCTGTTCGGCGCGCTTTCGTTGAAGGAATGCGTCGGGCGCTACAAGAAGGCGGTGAGCAAGGGGTTGCTCAAGGTGATGTCGAAACTCGGCATCTCGGTGATTTCATCCTATCGCGGCGGGTATAATTTCGAGGCGATCGGGTTGTCGCGCGCGCTGGTGGCGGAGTTTTTCCCTGGCATGCTCTCGCGGATTTCGGGGATCGGTCTGCCGGGGATCGCGCATAAGCTGCTGGAATTGCACGCGACCGCGTGGGATTCCGATGCGGTGACTTTGCCGGTCGGCGGGGTGTATCGGCTGCGGCGTCAGGGTGAGACCCATGCGTTCGATGGCGGCATGGTCCATATGCTGCAAACCGCGGTCGCGACCGATAGTTACACGCTCTACAAGAAATATACCGATGCGGTGCATGGCCAGGCGCCGGTCGCGCTGCGCGATCTGCTCGATTTCCGGCGCGAGGGGCGGACGGCCATTCCGGTCGATGAGGTCGAGAGCATCACCGAGATCCGGAAGCGGCTGATCGCACCGGGGATCTCGCTCGGCGCGCTCTCGCCCGAGGCGCACGAGACGCTGTCGATCGCGATGAACCGGATCGGCGCGCGATCGGATAGTGGCGAGGGTGGTGAGGATGCGGAGCGCTCCAAGCCGCGCGCCAATGGCGATAATGCATCCTCCGCGATCAAGCAGATCGCATCGGGGCGGTTCGGGGTCACCGCGGAATATCTGAACAACTGCCGCGAGATCGAGATCAAGGTGGCGCAGGGGGCCAAGCCGGGTGAGGGCGGGCAGTTGCCCGGTTTCAAGGTGACCGGGCTGATCGCCAAATTGCGCCATGCGACGCCGGGGGTGATGTTGATCAGCCCGCCGCCGCATCATGATATCTATTCGATCGAGGATCTGGCTCAGCTTATTTATGATTTGAAGCAGATCAACCCGCAGGCGAGCGTGTGCGTCAAGCTGGTGTCACGCTCGGGGATCGGCACGATTGCGGCGGGCGTCGCGAAGGCGAAGGCCGATGCGATTTTGATTTCGGGCCATTCCGGCGGCACCGGGGCGAGCCCGCAAAGCTCGATCAAATATGCCGGATTGCCCTGGGAAATGGGGTTGTCGGAGGCGCATCAGGTGCTGATGCTCAATCGGCTGCGCCACAAGGTGAAACTGCGCACCGATGGCGGGATCAAGACCGGGCGGGACGTGGTGATTGCGGCGATGCTCGGTGCCGAGGAATTCGGCATCGGCACCGCTTCGCTGGTGGCGATGGGCTGCATCATGGTGCGGCAGTGCCACTCCAACACCTGCCCGGTCGGCGTGTGCACGCAGGACGAGGCGTTGCGGGCGAAGTTCGAGGGCACGCCTGAGAAGGTGATCAATCTGTTCTCCTTCATCGCCGAGGATGTGCGGCATATTCTGGCCTCGCTCGGGGTGAAACATCTGGCGGATGTGATCGGGCGGACGGATTATCTGCAACAGGTGTCGCGGGGCTCGGAGATTCTCGACGATCTGGATCTGAATGCGCTGCTCGCGCAGGCCGATCCGGGGCCGCATGCGCGCTATTGCACGCTCGAGGGCCGCAACGAAGTGCCGGAGACGCTCGATGCGCAGATGATCGCGGATGCCGGGCCGTTTTTCGAGCGCGGTGAGAAGATGCAGTTGCAATACGGTATTCGCAACACGCATCGGGCGATCGGGACGAAATTCTCGTC
Organism: Acidiphilium sp.; assembly: GCF_049977125.1. Classification (NCBI taxonomy): domain Bacteria; kingdom Pseudomonadati; phylum Pseudomonadota; class Alphaproteobacteria; order Acetobacterales; family Acidocellaceae; genus Acidiphilium; species Acidiphilium sp. The sequence goes on from NZ_JBMFGY010000055.1 coordinate 2,006, forward strand.
GCGGATCGTGCGCAGCATGAAGGGGATGGACCTGATGCCGGATCATGTGACGGTGCGCTTGCGCGGGGCGGCCGGGCAGTCGCTCGGCGCGTTCGCGGTCAAGGGGCTGAAGCTCGAAGTGTTCGGCGATGCGAACGATTATGTCGGCAAGGGGCTGTCAGGGGCGACCATTGTGGTGCGGCCGGCGCCGTCTTCCAACATGGTCAGCAACGAGAATACGATCATCGGCAATACCTGCCTGTATGGCGCGACGGCCGGGAAGTTGTTCGCCGCCGGGCGGGCGGGCGAGCGGTTTGCGGTGCGCAATTCGGGTGCGCTGACGGTAGTTGAAGGATCGGGCTCGAATGCCTGCGAATATATGACCGGCGGCACGGTGGTCATTCTCGGTGCGACCGGCGATAATTTCGGCGCGGGATTCACCGGCGGCGTTGCGTTTGTTTATGACGCCAACGATGATTTCGAACTGCGGATCAATCCGGAGACTCTGTTGTGGAATCGGGTGAGCGAGGCTTACTGGGCCGAACAATTGCAGGATCTGGTGCGCGAGCATGTGCGCGAAACCCAGAGCCGCTATGCCGAGGCGCTGTTAGCCGATTGGGATCGAACGATGCAGCGGTTCTGGATGATCGTGCCGCGGGATTATGCGAAGTTTCTGCCGGTTCCGATGCGAGACGAGCAGCGGATGCGAGTGCCGGCTGAATGACGGGATGGTTGACGGGTGAGCATAGGGGATTGATCGCCTATTGGATGTCTCGGACGATCTTTAGAGCGATATGCGATTAAGTTGACGCGACAGCGGCAACATAATCGCATGAAATCGCTCGAAAAAACATAGAGCTAGAGCGTTAAGCTGAAAGCATAACGCTCTAATGGGTCCGACGGGAACAATGCGGCGAGCACCTGGCGCAAGGCGCGACCGCGATGGCTGATGGCGGCTTTGGTTGACTTGTCCATCTCGCCGAAGGTCAGGGCAGAACCGGTGGGGATGAAAATCGGATCATACCCGAAGCCACCGCTGCCGCGTGGTGCGGCGGCAATGGTACCATGGCAAAATCCGAGATAGGTCGCGGTGTCGCCTGACGGCGCGGCGAGGCAGATGGCGCAGACAAAGGCGGCATGGTCGGTTACGCGCGTTGCCGCGATGATGTTTGCCAGGGCTTGAGGGTAACCGCCGGCCTCGATCGCGAAGCGAGCGGATCGCACACCGGGAGCACCGCCCATGGCGCTGACCGAAAGGCCGGAATCATCGGCCAACGCCCAATCGCCGGTGGCACGCGCGGCCGCGATGGCTTTGATCTGGGCGTTGCCGGCGAAATCCGGCGCGGTTTCCGCCGGTTCGGGCAAATTCAGTGCACCGGATGCCACGCAGTTCAGCCCATGCGGGGCGAGCAACAAGGCGAACTCGGCGAGTTTGCCGACATTGTGAGTGGCGATGATCAGGCGCTGGCCGCGTTCAGGCGGCATCGATCGCCGCCGTCTGTGCCGTGAATAGCGCCGCTGTACCGGTGCGGGCGAGGGCGAGCAGGGTGGCGAACGCCGCTTCGTCGAAGGTCGATTTTTCGGCGGTCGCCTGGATTTCGACGATGCCGCCGGCGGCGGTCAAGATGAAATTGGCGTCGGCTTCGGCGTTGGAATCCTCGGCGTAATCAAGATCGAGCACCGGGGTGCCTTCGTAGATGCCGCAGGAGACGGCGGCGACCTGGCCGATCAGCGGGTTGGCCTTGATGATGTTATTGGCCTGGAGTTTGCGGATGGCCAGCGCGAGAGCGACGTAGGCCCCGGTGATGGCGGCGCAGCGGGTGCCGCCGTCGGCGTTCAGCACGTCGCAATCGAGGGTGATGCTCATTTCGCCGAGTAGTTTGCGATCGACCACGGCGCGCAGGCTGCGTCCGATCAGGCGCTGGATTTCCTGGGTGCGACCCGATTGCTTGCCGCGCGCGGCTTCACGGTCACCGCGGGTGTGGGTGGCGCGGGGCAGCATCCCGTATTCGGCGGTGACCCAGCCGAGGCCGGTGTTGCGCAGAAAGCCGGGGACGCGGGATTCGACGCTGGCGGCGCACAGCACTTCGGTGCCGCCCATGCGGATGAGGGCGGAGCCTTCGGCGTGGTGGGAGAAGCCGGTGACGATTTCGACGGTGCGGAGCGCGTTGGCGGTGCGGTTGCTGGGGCGGGTCATGGAGGCTCCGTAAGGAAGGGTAAAAGGGAAGACTTCTTTTTTGAAAAAAAGAAGCAAAAAACTTCTGTTAGTCAGGTTCACGGACGTGCCGGGTGCACAGACCAGCGGATGAAAGTTTTTTGCTTCTTTTTTTCAAAAAAGAAGTGCTTGCTTCCCCTCGCCACCCGCCGCTTGATTTCCGCCCCGCGATAGCCTCTTCTGAGCAAATGGACCAGCCACCGCCGCGCAATGCACGCAGTTTTCAGTCGGGTGCGCCGATCAAGACGCCGCCGGGGCTCGATGCGCGTTCGGCCGCGGTGTTGCGCGAGATCGTCGAGCAATATGTCGAGACCGGTGAACCGGTGGGCAGCCGGACCTTGTCGCGGTTGTTGCCGATGGGGCTGTCGCCCGCGACGATCCGCAACGTGATGGCAGATTTGACCGATGCGGGATTGTTGTTTTCGCCGCATATCTCGGCGGGACGCCTGCCGACCGATCGCGGATTGCGCCTGTTCGTGGACGGGTTGCTGCATTTCGGCGAATTGTCCGATGAGGAGCGCGAGCGGATCGAGGCGGCGCTGGCGCAATCGGGGCGGTCGGTGCAGGACACCTTGACCGAGGCTTCGACCTTGCTTTCTGGGCTGTCATCGGCGGCGGGGATCGTGCTGGCGCCGAAATCGGAAGGGGCGGTCAAGCATATCGAATTCGTGCCGTTGAGTTCGGGGCGGGCGCTGGTGGTGCTGGTGTCGGCCGATGGGCAGGTGGAGAACCGGGTGATCGAGACGCCACTCGGCCTGCCGCCTTCGGCGTTGCAGGAGGCGAGCAATTATTTGAATGCGCAGCTATCGGGTCTGTCGCTGGCGGATTTGCGGGTGCGGGTGGCGGCGGACATGAAGGCGGATCGTTCGGCGCTGGATTCGATCGCGGCCGGCATTGTCGAGGCGGGGTTGGCGACCTGGTCCGGCGAGGGGCGTGGCGGTTCGTTGATCGTGCGCGGGCAGGGGCGGTTGCTCGCGGATATCGACCAGGTGGAGAAACTGGCGTCGTTGCAGCAATTGTTCGAGCGGCTGGAGGCGCAGGAGACCATGCTGAAGCTGCTTGAACTGGCGGAACGCTCGGACGGGGTGCGGATTTTCATCGGCGCCGAGAGCGGCTTGTTCGGGGCTTCGGGCATGTCGATGGTGGTCGCACCCGCGCGGAACCGCAATGATCGGATCGTCGGCGCGATCGGGGTGATCGGGCCGAGCCGGATCAATTACGGCAAGATCATTCCGGTGGTGGATTATACTGCCCGGGTGATCGGGCGGCTGCTGGGATGATTCTGTATTTCGATGATCTGAGCGTGGGACGGCAATTCGAAAGCGCCAGTACGGTGATGGATGCGGCGGCGATCAAGGCGTTCGCCGCTGAATTCGATCCGCAGCCCTTTCATCTCGACGAGGTGGCGGCCAAGGCAACGCTGTTTGGTGGCTTGGCGGCGTCGGGCTGGCATACGGCGGCGGTGACGATGCGGCTGCTGGTCGAGAGCGTGCCGGTGGCGGGCGGGATTATCGGCGCGAGTAACGAGATTGCGTGGCCGCGTCCGACCAGGCCGGGGGATGTGCTGACGGTGTTCAGCGAGGTGATGGCATTGGAGCCATCCGCTTCGCGGCCGGATCGTGGCCGGGTGGTGATGCGCAGCGAGACGCGCAACCAGCGCGGCGAGGTCGTTCAGGTGTTGACGGCGCGGCTAGTGGTGCCGCGCCGGCTGGAAACGCCTTAAATCTTGCCGGTCTCACGTTTCAGGGAATGTTTTGTTAACTTTTACCTGCTTTAACCACGAGGATATGAAAGCTCCCCGGGACAAACTCCATCTTGCCGTGGCTTTTCCCCGGCGCCGGCGGCAGGATTTTCATGATGGTGGCCGCTGAGAGATAGGCGGTCTGGGTGGCCTGGTCGAATGCCATGGTTCGGGCGCTGGGGGCGGTTTTCAAGGTCTGGACGATTTTATAACCATGCCGTCCGGCTGCGCCGATGATGGTGAGGGTACCATCGATGCTGGGGGCGAAGGCGATGTTGTAGCGCGGATCATAGCGCATGGCGTCGCAGAAGGCGGGGATGGGCAAGGTGGCGAGGATGCGGCCGTTGCGGTCGTTCACCACATCGACCGAATGGTTACGGCAGGACACGAACAGGCGGTTACGGGTACGGTCGATTGCGAGGCCGGTGGGGCCTTGGCAGCTTGGGGTTAGGTTGATCCGGCGGGTAATGGTCAGAGTGCGGGTATTGACCACGGCGATCTGGTTGGCCGATTTGAGGTTCAGATACGCGCGGCCGCGTCCGTTCACCACGATGAATTCGGGATCGGCATGAAAGGGGATGCGTCGGATGATTTTACCGGTGAACCCGTCGATCGCAAACAGGGTCTGACTTTTTTCGTTGGGGACGAAGATTCGTTGGGTCGACGGATCGTAGGCGATCGCGTCCGGCCCTGGGCCGACATTGATGGTTTTGATGGGTTTCAGGGTTTTCAGACTGAACATGGTCACGGTGCCGGCGATGCCGGCGGTGGCGAAACCGCGAGCGAGGCGTGGTGCCAGGGCGATTCCGTGGGCGCCGTCGATCGGAGCGATGGTGCTGATGAGGGTGCCGGTTGCGGTGTTGATCACCGCCACGCGATTGCCCTCGGCGGCGAAGAGGCGATTCGTGCCTGGTTCGGTGGTGAGGTAGTCCCATTTCACCGGTCCAGCGATCGGGATGCTGGCGGAGAGCGCGAACGGTGGCGCGGCGGCGGCAATCCCGGGCAGGAGAGCGATCAACGCGGCGAGGGCGAGGCGTGGAAATCGGGTCATCGGCGATCCTTGTTGGTACGGAGCGCTTGGTTTGACGGGCAGCGACGCCTGACGCAATCGGCGCAGCGTACTGTCATGAAATTGTCAAACAATCAGGGAGTTGAGCCGCGATGTTCCCACGTCAGTGGCACCGCCGCGAGATCGATGCCGATCGATCGCGCGCCGGGAGGGAGGCGAATCACGCCGGCGCCATCGGTCCAGATCGCGGTATCACCGGCAGCGCGCGGATGAAATCCGGTCTCGGCCAGGTCACCCGGGTCGAATCGCCGCCGGCCCGCGCGCAGACCGGCGATGGCGACGCCGAGTTCACGGCGGTCTTCCGATGTAGGATCAAAATCGGCCGGCACGAAGCGACGCGAGCGGAGAACCGCCCGCCCGGTGTGGACCAGCGGCAGGGTGAAGCGGCCTGCGGCATCTGTTGGAGCGGCGCGGCCATTGACCCAGAGGCGAATGGCCCGGTCGTCGCAGGTGGTGAACCCGAGTTTGAGGGCGCGGCTATGCAGGCGGGTGCGCGCCGTGCGCAGGGCCGGACCGGTGGTGACCAAAGTTGCGCATGCATCGCGGTCCCAGCGCTTTTGCCGCACCGGCCAGGAGGCGGCGATGGTGAAGCCGGCGCGATTGCCGGTATCAAGATAGGTCTCGCACGGCGCCGCTTCGGCGAGTATCACATCATGTCGCTCGAGCTCGATGTGGTGGTAGGTGACGGCGAGACAATCACGCTCCTGATAAATGGTGGCGCCGTTGATCAGCAATTTTGCCGGGATCAGAACGCCATCGAGGAAAATCGAATGATCGGGTGAGACGCGCAGTGCCCGGCGCGGTACCCCAGGGGCGAGGGCGCCGGGGGCGATGCGGATGGGTTGCACCCTGACCGGGGTGGCGTGGGCTGCGAGATCCAGAGTGCGGGAACCGACCCAGATAATGGGTTGTACTCCACCGCGCGCGGTCACCACGGCATCGCCGACCGCAAGTTGTTCGACCGGCCGGTAGCCGCCGGGGGTGAGAACGGCGGTGCCACGTGTGAAGCAAGGGGCATCGTTTGACGTGGTGTCGGTTGTGCCTGCCGCCACGATGGCACTGCCTGTGCCTGCGGCGATCACCGTGAGGCTGGGACCGGATTCGAGGGCGAAACTGCCTTCGACCAATCCGGAGTTGTTCAGGATGGTAACCATGCCGTTCGCCTGGTTGAGGCTAATGCCTGCCAGGTCAGGCAGCAACACGCTATCGCCGCCGCTAAATCCGCTGAGCGTAACGCCGGCACCCAAGAGAGGGTCGGCGAGCGATATCGTTGCGAAACCGCTGCCGAAGCTGAAGGATTGGGCGGCAACGCCATCGCCGAAACTCGCCATCGCCCCCTGTGACAATTCGATCGTGCCACCGCCGCCGATGGCACCACCGATCACGTCGATCGTGCCGCCGGTCAGTGCAACGGTGCCGATGTTCTCGAATTCGGTGCCGCCGATCTCCAGCGCCGCACCGGAGGACAGATCGATCATGCCATTATTGGCAAAGCTTGGCGCCGCCGCACCGGTCAGTCCGCTGATCGCGCCGAGATCGACCACCACGCTGAGGGCCGATCCTGTACCGATCGCCATCACCCCCTGATTAACCACGGAATCGCTGGCAAACAAATCAGCGGTGCCGACAATCGACACCTCGGCTGATTGCCCGAGCACCACAGCACCGTCATTGCCGCTCAAAGCCGCGCTCTGGCTGCCTGATGAGGTCAGCGCCACATCCGCTTCGATCGTGACGCCCGGATCGACCACAGCCGACAGGCCGGTGATTTCCGCCGCCATGCCGGCGCCCGGCACCACGCCGCCCGACCAGTTCGCCGCCGCGCTCCAATCGGGCGCTGGCGACGTGGTCGGGCTGAAGGCGTCGGTAATCATGGCCATCGCAATCCTCCGACGATCACACGGCGCTTTCTGTGCCGATGACCGCCTTGAGAGGCGTCTCTTGCGCCTCGATCGACGACGATGTTAGCCAAATACGCTGACGATTACAATATAATTTCGAATCCGTTTCTTAATTTAGACGAATTGCTAACAAAATATTTCATCTTGCAACCAGCGGCTTCATTCTGCGCTGATTTGCGCCGCGCGTTGCGCCAAACGGAACGGTGCGGCCGGATAGACCCCCAGAATTCTGATTTCCCGCGAGAAAAACGCCAGCTCTTCCAACGCCAGTCGCACGTCACGCCGTTCAGGATGACCGTCGATTTCGCACAGGAATTGTGTCGCTGCGAACTGGCCACCGACCATGTAGCTCTCCAGCCTCGTCATGTTGACGCCGTTCGTCGCGAAGCCGCCGAGTGCCTTGAACAGCGCGGCGGGGACGTTGCGGACGCGAAAGACGAAGCTGGTGATCAGATTGTCCGCATCCACCGGCGGCAGGCGGGGTGTTTTCGCCATCACATAGAATCTGGTCGTGTTGTGCGCCGCATCCTCGACATTGTGGCGCAAAATTTCGAGCTCGTAGATCTCGGCCGCGAGCGAGGATGCAACCGCCGCCCGCGAGGGGTCGTTCCATCGCGCCACCAACGCCGCCGAACCCGCGGTATCGGCCTCGATGACGCCTTGCGCGCCCAGTTCGCGGATCAGTGCGCGGATTTGCCCCAGCGCCACGGCATGGGAATGGATCGTCCGCACCTGCTCCAGCGTCGTACCCGGCACGGCGAGCAGGCAATGCTCGACCCGTTGGAAATGCTCGCCGATGATCGACAGCCCCGATTCGGGCAGCAGCGTGTGCATGTCCGGCACCCGGCCCGAAAGCGAATTCTCGGTCGGCAGCATCCCCAGCGTCGCTTCGCCACTACGCACGGCATCGATCGCGGCCTCGAAGGTTTGGCATGGCAGGGTCGCCATGCCGGGAAAGGCGGTGCGGCAGGCGAGGTCGGAATACGCGCCGGGAATGCCCTGGAAGGCGATTATATCGGTCATTGAGGTGGGCATCGGGTTGCATATTCCTTTCGGGCGCGATCGAGGTCGTCTGGGGTATCCACGCCGAACGGGGCATGTGCAATCCGTGCCGCACCGATTCGCAAGCCAAGCTCCAGCGCGCGCAGTTGCTCGAGTTTTTCGCGCTGTTCGAGCGGGGTTGGTGGCGCGGCGACGAAGCGCGCCAGCGCTGCCCGGCGATAGGCATAGACCCCGACATGATGCCACAACGGTCCTTCACCCCAGGGAACCGGGTGACGGGAAAAATAGAGCGCCGGGGCGACGCCGCCCGCGCCGAAGCCGCAGACCGCCTTGACGACCGAGGAGGCTCGCGCCTCCGCTACATCGGTGATCGGCGCGACAAGCGTTGCGATATCGTAACGTTCGTTATCGAGCACGCCGAGTAGCGCGCTCAGCGACGCGGGGTCGAAACTCGGGAGATCGCCTTGCAGATTGATGACAATATCGTGCCGCCCCGCCGGGTCGATTGTACTGAGGGCTGCAAAAATGCGGTCCGATCCGCTCGGCAGATCGGGATCGGTCAGCATCGCGACACCGCCGGCCGCCCGCACGACCTCGGCGATCGCCCCCTCGCCGCACGCAACCACCACCGGCCCGATCGCCGCCGCCTCGGCGCGGCGCAGCACCTGCACGATCATCGGCGCCCCGCCGATCTCGGCCAACGGCTTGCCGGGCAGACGGGTCGAGCCGAGCCGCGCCGGGATCATGATGATCGGTGACGAAATGGGAGCCTCCCTGAACGCGAAGATGTTATCGCTTGTCGCACTTTCCTAAATCGTTATACATCCCCCGGTAAAGCTCTGGAGGATGCGCCCGCATGAATACGCCCACGCCACATGCTACGGAACCCGGCAAGAAGCGTCGTGACCCGTTGTTGCTCAACAAGATCGCGGGGGGCATTCTATCCGCCGGGTTGGTGGTGTGGATCGTGGTGCAGGCGCCCGGAATCCTGTCTGGCAAGGACGCTGCCAAGCACAAGGCTGAAATGGCCAAGGAGGCGGCCGTCGCCGCTCCCGCGGTGAGCGGCATTCCCTCGATCGATCCGCTGATCATCAAGGCGGATGTCGCCAAGGGGGCAGCGTTCGTCGGGCAGCAATGCGCCGCGTGCCATACCGTCACCAAGGGTGGGGCCAACGGCGTCGGTCCCAATTTGTACGGTGTGATGAACGATAAAATGTTCGCGGCGCCGGGCTATGCCTTTTCGACGGCGGTGAAATCCAAGGCTTCCGGGGTCTGGACCTACCAGAAAATGAACGAATGGCTGGATGATCCCCAGACTTTCGCGCCAGGTACCCGGATGGGCTACACCGGCATCAAGAATGACGTGCAACGCGCCGATACCATCGCGTATCTCCGTACACTTTCGACCGACCCGATTCCGCTGCCCAAGCCGGGCCAGGGCGCTACTGCGGCGGTCGCGACCATGGGGCCGAGCAGCGGCGCGCCCTCGATCGCGCCGCTCTATGCCAGCGCCGTGCTCGCCAAGGGTCAGAGCTTCTTCGAGCAGCAATGCTCGGCCTGCCACTCGATCAACAGCGGCGGGGCCAACGGTGTCGGTCCCAATCTCTACGGCGTGGTCGGTGCGCCGATGTTCGCCAAGGCCGGCTATACCTTCTCCGGCGCGGTCAAGAAGGTAGCTCACGGCGACTGGACGCCGCACGCTCTCAACGAATGGCTCTATGACCCGATGAAGGACGTGCCCGGCACCCACATGGCCTACCCCGGGATCAAGAACAACCAGATCCGGGCCGATGTGATCGACTATCTCAACGCTCAGTCGGCCAGCCCGATAAAGCTGCCGACCACCGCCGCCAGCGCTACGCCCGCCGCGGCGGTGCAAACCGCCAGTGTCGGGCTCGATAGCGGCGCCCCCACGATCAAACCGGTTCTCGCCAGCGCGGTGATCGCCAAGGGCCAGAGCTTCTTCGAGCAGCAATGCTCGGCCTGCCACTCGATCAACAGCGGTGGAGCCAACGGCGTCGGCCCCAATCTCTATGGCGTGGTCGGTGCGCCGATGTTCGCCAAGGCCGGGTATGATTTTTCCGCCGGCGCCAGAAAGGCCGCGGCTGATGGCAAATGGACACCGCACGAGCTCAACGAGTGGCTTTATGATCCGACCAAGGCCGTGACTGGCACTCACATGGCCTATCCGGGGATCAAGAACACCCAGGTCCGCGCCGATGTCATCGCCTATCTGAACGCCCAGTCACCCAGCCCTGAAACGCTGAAGTGAGGCGCGATCCCGCCGCCGTCGCGCAAACGGCGGCGGATGCGGCTGGTGCTGTGATCCGACGGTACTTCCGCACCCTGCCCGATGTCGTGACCAAACCCGACGACAGCCCGGTCACACTGGCCGATCAGGGTGCCGAGGCGGCAATCCGTTCGATTTTCAAGGAACAAACGCCGGATTTCGGCATGATCGGCGAGGAGATGGGCGGCAGCGCCTCGGGTCGCTACACTTGGGTGGTCGACCCGATCGACGGTACGCGCGCTTTCATCACTGGCCGCCCAATCTTCGCCACCCTGATCGCGCTGCTTGATGACGGGGTTCCGATCCTCGGCCTGATCGATCAGCCGATCACCGGCGAGCGCTGGCTTGCGCATGAGGGGGTACTGCACTTCACCGGTCGCCATGGTGGCCCTGGCACCCGGCGCATTGCCGGCCTGGCGGACGCCGAACTCTCCTGCACCTCGCCCGACATGTTTCCACCCGCACTCTATCCGCGGTTTCGCAGCCTTGCCACCGCCTGCCGCCGTGTTACCTATGGCGGAGACGCCTATGGCTATGGGTTGCTCGCCCTTGGCCAAATCGACATTATCGCCGAAGCCGGGCTGAAGCCCTGGGATTGGGCGGCGCTGGTTCCGGTCATCCAGGCCGCCGGCGGTTCGGTCACCGACTGGAACGGTGAAACTCTCACGCTCGATAGTGATGGCACGGTTGTCGCTGTCGGTGATCCCAGGCATTGCGCGGCTGTGGTGAGCGCCTTGAGCTCCCCGGTTCGCCCATCGGTTTCCGGATGAGACGCCGATGACCCACACGATCATCCATGTAACGATCGAAACCCCCGACCTCACCCTGTGGCTGGCTGCCAGCGAGACCCTGCATCGCACGCTGCGCCCGCAGATGGCGGCAGGCTACGAACCGCTGATGCGGCGCATCCTCGCCGAAGGGGCCGAGTTGGCGCTGGTGCATCAGGCCGGATCGGTGCGGGCCCTCGCGCTGTTCCGCGCGTATCACAATACCTGGAATGGCTATCGGTTCTATATCGACGATCTGGTAACCGACGAAGCCCATCGCAGTGCCGGCCATGGCGCCATCCTGCTGCACTGGTGCGAGGATTTGGCGCGGTCACGCGGGTGCACGGCGTTCACCCTTGAATCCGGCGTGCTGCGGGAGCGGGCGCACCGGTTCTATTTTCGTGAAGGCATGAGCATTACGGCGTTCAGCTTCGGAAAACCGATCCCGCGCGATTGAACCCTCATCCTGAGATGAGATCCGTAACCGCGCTGGTCAGCGCACGCATCGATCCGGTACCGCCAAGATCCGGCGTTTTCGGTCCCGTTGCATCGCCGAGCGCCGCCTCGATCGCGCGCATCACCAACCCTGCCGCCTCGGCCTCACCTAGATGTTCAAGCATCATTGCGCCTGCCCAGATCGCGCCGATCGGATTGGCGATGCCCCGCCCCGCGATATCGGGCGCTGAGCCGTGCACCGGTTCGAACATCGAAGGAAATTTCCGCTCCGGGTTCAAATTGGCCGATGGCGCCACGGCGATCGTACCGGTCACGCCGGGGCCGAGATCGGAGAGAATGTCACCAAACAGATTGGACCCGACCACGACATCGAACCGCTCCGGCGACATCACGAAGCGCGCCGCCAGAATATCGATGTGATACTGATCGACACGGATCTCCGGATATGCCATCGCCATCGCGGTGAACCGTTCGTCCCAGAACGGCATCGCGTGGAAAATGCCATTTGATTTTGTGGCCGATGTGACGTGCGTCCGACCAAGGCGGCGCGCGAGATCGAATGCGTAGCGCATGATCCGGTCAGTCCCGAAGCGGGTAAAAATCGACGTCTGTTCGACGAATTCGCGATCGGTTCCGGCAAACATGCGACCGCCGATCTGGCTGTATTCACCTTCGACGTTTTCGCGTACCACCCAGAAATCGATGTCACCGGGTTGTTTGCCGGCAAGCGGGCAGGGCACGCCGGGTAGCAGGCGCACCGGACGCAGATTGACGTATTGATCGAACTCCCGCCGGATCGGGATCAACAGACCCCAGAGCGAGATATGATCCGGCACGCCGGGAAAGCCGACCGCGCCGAGAAAGATCGCGTCGTGGTCGGCGAGTTGGGCGATGCCGTCCGCTGGCATCATCCGCCCGGTTGCTTGATAGGTTTCGCAACTCCAGTCGAAGGTTCGATAATCGAGCGCAAATCCGCACAGTGCCGCCGCGCGGTCGAGCACCGTCTGCGCGGCGGGGATGACCTCGCGGCCGATGCCGTCACCGGGAATGACCGCGATTTTGTGGCGCCGGATCATCAGAACTCTTCGTCAGCCACATACGAGCCGATTTTCTGCACCAGATCGGGATCGCGCCGTTCCAGGAAGATGCCGTAAATGATCGACACAATCAGCACGGCGAGCGCGACATAGGGGAACAGATTATATGGCGCGGGCTGCCCTGGTTCGACCAGCCCCCAGAGCGGCAGCAGCATCAGCGCGGTGCCAATGATCGGAATGATTGCGTGTTTCAGCGGATTGAACTCATTGCGGTGATGCCGAAGCATATAGACCGGTAAGGCGAGATTGGTGATTAGATAGGTGATGATCACCGGAATCGTCCCTAACGAACCGGTTTCGCCGAACAGATCAACCGGTTTGGAATTCCAGCCGAACACGATCACAATGCCGAACGCCACCAGAACGAAGCTCCACATCGCGACGAACGGGGTGCGATGCTGCGGATGGATCTTGCCGAAAAACCGCGGCAACAAACCCTCACGTCCGGAGCTGAACAGAATCCGCGCCTGGCTGTTGGTCAGGCCGAGCAGCGAGGAAAAAATGCTGGTCATGCCGGCGAGATACGCAATGATCAGCAATGCGGCGGCGGAGGCCTTGAACGCATCGACGAACGGAATATCGGATTTGCCGATCGCCACGGCGTTGTTGTGGAACGCGATTTCAGTCGCATAGGCCAGGAACATATATAAAATCCCGATCGACAGCGTGCCGATGATCAGGGCGCGCGGAATATTGCGCCGCGCGTCGCGGGTTTCCTCGGCGAGCGTCGCTGAGTTTTCCCAACCGATGAACAGATAGATCGCGATCGGAAACCCGAGACCGATACCCTTCAATCCGCCGGAGAGGTGGCTCCACTCGAAGGGTGCCAGCGTCAGGCTCGATCGGTTGACGATCAGCATCACCACCGCGCCGACCAGCAGCAGCACCAGTTCGAAATAAAAGAACACCGCCGCCCATGTAGTCGAGAGCGCGACACCGCGGGACACCAGCATACCGACGATGCCGGTCGCGATCAGGCTGAGCAACTGCCAGGGGACATCGATGCCGAGAAACAATTTCAGCGTGTCATGCGCCCAGCCCCCCGAAATCACCACGACCGACGAGGCCGCCACCAGATAGCCGAACACGACGAACACCGACGCCGCCGCCCCAGCCGTTGGCCCGAACGCCATGCCGATGAACGTCACGAACGATCCGGTCGAAGGCCGATATTTTGAAAACTCGGCCAGCGTATTGGTCAGAAACAGAATGACCACCATGGCGACCAGAATGGTCAAAGGTGCGGCAACCCCGGCACCGCTGACGATGAGCCCGAACCCGAAGAAAAAACTCATCGCGGGGGCGATATTGGCCAGGGTCGAGGCAATGATCTGCGGTAATCCCAACGCGTCGCGCTTGAGGCGTTGGTGGGATGTGATGATGCTCATGATGGCCCCCGTTGTTATTGTCGTGAAACTGTAATCCATCGCGGGTGATCGGGCCAATCGATTCGATAATCCCGGTGCGATCGTCCGAGGGCGTGTTGAGGGCACGCCGGGAAATCATCTTATTTTTTTAAAAGAGAAGGGTTGTTCGTGTTGTGATTGCCGCCGACCGGCTTCGGCCAGCGGCGGTGCAGCCACAGCCATTGCCCCGGCCTTGCCCGTACCCAGCGCTCGATCGTGCGATTCATCCACAGTATCGTCGCGGCGATATCGGCGGCCTTGTCATCGGTGGTCTGCGCGTAGATTGCCGGCTCGATGATCACGTGCAACCGCGCGGCGCCTGTTCGTTCGACATGCACCGGCAGGATCGGACAGCGGAACTTGCGCGCAAATACCGCCAGCGCCGGCGCCGTCATTGCATCGATTCCGAAGAAGGGTATGGCGATGCCATCGTTCAGCTTCTGATCGACCAGCATGCATAACATCCCGCCGCGCGCCAAATGCGCATAGGCTCCCCGCGCGCCGGCCGCTCCTTTTGCGAACATTGGCACTGCTTCACCCATCGCCGCGGTGCGCAGGTCGATGATCATCCGGTCGACCGCGGGGTTGGCCGCCGCGCGGTAGAAGAAGGCGAAGCTTAGTCCCAGCTCGCGCAACGCCACCGGCAGAATCTCCCAGTTGCCGCAATGCGCGGTAAGCAGAATCGCTGGTCCTCCGGCGGCGGCGAGCGCGCGGGCGTGTTCGGCGCCGCTGAAGCAGATACCGGGGCCTTCCGTGGTCGGCCGCAGCGATGCGAGATGGGGAAACTCGCCGGCATTACGGGCGAGATTATCCCATACCGACGCAATGATCGCGCGCCGGCTCGCGGCGTCGTACTCCGGCATGGCGGCGCGCAAATTCGCATCCGCCACGCGTGAGGTCGGGATCAGCGGACCGATGGCGCGGCCGATCGCACCGGCCAGCGCACTGGCCCGAGCCGGGGGCAGGGCGCGGAATACCGCCAGAAAGCCGCGTGCGGCGGCATATTCGAGTTTTTGCAGCGGTGTCACGGCAGCAACCGGTCGAGTGCCGCGGGATCATCGAAGGCGAGGCCGGCACGGATCACCAGACACTCACCCAGAAAATCGCCTGGCAGTTTCACCGCGTCCTTTTCAGTGGTCGCGAGCCGGGCCTGGTGGCGGGCGGCGAGGGCGCTCAGCCGGGCCAGATCGCCGGGTCCATAGCGATGATGATCGGCAAATCCGACGGTTGCCGCAACCTCCGCGCCGAGTTCGGCAAGGCTTGCGAAGAATTTTCCCGGCCGACCGATTCCCGCGAACCCGACAACGCGCCGCCCCCGCAGCGACATCGGGCCGCGCGCGATGATGCGGGCGGTCAGAACCGGCAGATCACGCGGCAGGGCGGCGCGTGCGTCCCTGGTGTCCGCCCCGATCAGGATGGCGGCGGCACAGCGGCGTGCGGCGGCGGCGATCGGTTCGCGCAGCGGGCCGGCGGGCAGCAGGCGCGCATTACCGAAACCGGCGCCGCCATCGATCGTCAGAAGCGAGACCGACTTGACCAGACCCGGATTCTGCAAGCCATCGTCCATGACGATCACCCGAGCCCCTTCGGCCACAGCGAGGCGCGCACCGGCGGCGCGATCATGCGCGACGATGGTGGGCGCGCTCGCCGCGAGCAGCAGCGCCTCATCGCCGACATCGGCGGCACCGTGACGCGCCGGATCGACCAGAATCGGCCCGCCGAGCCGGCCGCCATGGCCGCGGGTCAGGGCGCAGGGCAGTACACCGCGCGCTTCGTAGCGCGCGAGAACGTGCCGGGCCAGAATGGTCTTGCCCGATCCGCCGATCACCGCGTTGCCGATGCACACGACCGGGATGGCGCAGGTGAATCCGGGTTGGGTGAGGCGCCGGGCGGTGATCGCGGCGGTGATGGGGCCAAGCGGCGCCAGGACGTGAGCGATCATCCCGTCGTGCTGCCAGAAGCCGGGTGCGCGCATCAGGGAATCGCCTCCAGCACCCGCCGCGCCAGCCGTTGCGGTAGATCGGCGAACCCCTCGCACACCGCACGTCCGGCGGTGCCCATTTCGGCCAGCCGTGCGGTGTTGGTCATCAACCGCGCAATCGTGGCTTCCAGCTCCATGAAATCCATCACATCGACCAGCGCACCCACGCTGTGCAGCGTTTTCATCGCCTCGAAGTGATTTTCGTAATGCGGCCCGATCACCACGGCACAGCCGAGTTGCGCCGCCTCGATCATGTTGTGTCCGCCAACCGGCACGAGGGTGCCACCGATGAAGGCGAGCGGACACAATCGATAGAATACGCCGAGTTCACCGAGTGTATCGGCCAGATAAATCCCCCCGGGCTTCGGGATTTCGCCACGCGAGCGCCTTGCCAGCGGCACCCGCCTCGCGAGGCTCGCGATTGTGTCGCTCCGGTGCGGGTGGCGCGGCACGATGACCGTTGTCAGGCTCGGATGCAGCAGGCACAGCGCGCGATGCGCCTCGATGATCGGAATATCCTCGCCCGGATGGGTCGAGGCCGCGAGCAGCCACGGTCCGGGGCAGGCCTTGGTCAGCATGGCCCGGGTCGCCTCGTCATCCGGCAGGTCGGGGGCGGCGAATTTCAGATTGCCCCAGCTTTCGACGTCGCGCAGCCCGAGGCCGCGGAGCGCCGCCGCATCATGGCGCGATTGCGCCGCGATCAGCGTGAATCCGCCGAATACCACCGCTGCCGCCTCGGGAAACCGCCGCCAACGCGCGGCGCTACGCTCGGAGAGGCGCGCGTTGAGCAGGAAGCGGGGGATTCCTCGCGCATCCAGCCCCGCCAGCATGTTCGGCCAGAGTTCGGATTCAAGAAACACCGCCGCATCCGGACGCCAATGATCGAGAAACCGCGCGACATGTGCCGCCACATCGAGCGGCACGAATTGATGGATCGCCGCCGCCCGCTGCGCCGCCAGCGTTGCCGACGTGACCGTACCGGTGGTCAGCAGCACGGTCGCACGGACCGCAAGCGCATCGATCAGCGGCAACGCCGACATGGTTTCGCCCATGCTGGCGGCGTGCACCCATACGACATGCCCAGTTGGCCGTGCGAGGCTGGCGATGCCGTGGCGTTCCGGCAGACGAGACTGGATTTCCTTGCCCTGCCGCGTTCGCCGCGCCAGCCACCAGGGCAGCGCTGGCGCGATTGTGGTGGTCGCCAGCCGATACGCTGTCAGACTCAGCGGCATATGATCGATGCCCGCGCCAGATTTGCCGTCAGCTGTGCCTCGATATCGGTCAGCGCTCCCTGCCAATCCAGTCGGGGTACGCTGATCGGCCCGCCTGCGACCAGTGCACCGCGCCCGAACGGCAGGGGAATCCGCATAGCGTCCCAGCTGTTGAGCGTGATCGCGCGCGATGTCGCGGCGGCGGCGCAGAACACCGGCGCTCCGGTCAGTGCCGCAAGCTGTGCCACCCCCGGCGCGGCCCGCCGGCGCGGCCCGCGTGGCCCGTCCGGTGTCAGCCCGACCGGATGGCCGGCCGCGAGTAGTCGTGCCAGCTCCCGCAGCCCGGCGGCACCGCCGCGTGAGGTCGAACCGCCGACCGCCGCAACCCCGAAACGGCGCATCGCGCGCGCGATCAATTGCCCATCCCGATGCCGGCTCGCCAGCGCATAACCGGTAGCGCCGTGGCCAATCAACCCGGCGCTGCGCCATAATACCGGCATTGAAGGTAGGCATTCGTGCCAGAACACGACAATGCATGGGGAGCGTGCCCGCAGCATATCGAGCAGCGCCGCTGCCTCGATGGTCCAGCGCGTACTCACCATCGCGCCAGCTAGATAGGCCCCGGCCAGATCCCCCAGACGCCGTTGCACCGGTTGTGATTTGAACAGTGAGCGCGGCATCGCATCAGTCATCGGCGCGGCGGTAGCATTTGTGAAGGCATGCGTCATCTGCCGCTCATCCGGTGGCCACCGGCGCGGTCGCTGCCGGTCGCATCCGCGCGAGCAGCGCGGCCAGTTCGCGGAACGCCGCCGCCCGGGGGTCCGAAGCGCGCCAGACCAGTGCGATCGTCCGTCCCGCCGCCGCATCGCCCAGGCTTTGGCACACCACCAGATCATGCAGCTCCGGGCGCGCCGCCACCGCCAGCGCCGGCAGCAGCGAATAGCCTTCCCCCGCCGCGATCATCTGCCACAGCGTTTCCAGGCTGGTGGCGTGGCGTGTCACCGGCTTGGCATTGCACAAGGCCAGTGCCTGATCGCGCAGGCAGTGACCATCCTCCAGCAGCAGCAGATCCTGTGCCGGCAGATCATCCAGTGTCAGCCGGGTCAGCCTGGCGAGCGCGTGGCCTGGCGGAGTTGCCAGCAGGAATGGCTCGAAAAAAAGCGGTACCGCGATCAGCCCGGCGCGCGGCACCGGCATTGCGAGCAGCGCAAGGTCGAGGACACCATCGATCAGCCGTTCGATCAGCCGAATGGTGCGCGCTTCGGTCAGCCGTAGCGCGAGGCTGGGCCGTTCCGTGCGCATCAGCCGAAGTACACCGGGTAGGTAATAGGGGCCGAGGGTCTCGATCGCGCCGAGTGCCAGAACCCCCTCCATCAGGCCAGTGTGCCCGTGTGACAGTGTAAGCAGGTGCCGTGCCTCGGTCATCACCCGCTCGATTTGTTCGAGCAGTGCCGTCCCCACCGCTGTCGGCGCGACCCGGCGCTTGGTGCGTTCGAACAACGCGACCCCGAGCAATGCTTCGAGCTTGCGGATCTGTTCGGACAGCGCAGGCTGCGACACGCCGCACCGCTCGGCGGCGTGACCGAAATGGCGCAATTCCGCCACCGCCTGAGCATATTCGAGATCGCGGAGCGACAGGCCGGCCAGTGACCGGGGAGGGCCATGATGCGTGTCCATGACGTTATCTAATCGATGGGCTCGATAATGGGAATGTGGATGATCGCCACCGCCTATCGGTCTGTGATCGCTTCTGGAAATCGGGCGGTGGTTCACTCGGCGCAGTGAAGGT
>NZ_JBMFGY010000056.1:0-6665 GCF_049977125.1 Acidiphilium sp.
TGATGAACGGGGCGCCGCTGTGGAGCAGCCAGGTGTAGGCGCGGAGGGCTTCGGGCGCGCGGGTGGCGTTGTAGATGCTGGCGAGCGCGGCGAGGCGGGTCATGCCATAGTCGCCCCGGCTATGCGCCCAGCCGGTGCCGTTGGACTGGCCAGCGATGCGGGTGGCCTGATCGATCCCGGCCCAGGTTTTGTGGTATTTTTTGGTCTTGGGATTATAGACCATCAGATTATAGGCGATGCCATTGCGCGGATTGAAGCCGGGGTGGTTTACGATAACGCTGCCGGCCAGGAAATGTTGTTCCCATCGAAGTATTTTTTGTGCTCCAGGGACATTTTCATGTGTCATGGTTGCCATGGTCGTGGCGAAATAATCCTGCTCCCATGGGGCCATCATGCCGGAGTCGCCGTAGGTGCCGATGATATAGCCATAGGCTTGGCCTTCCCTGTGCGTCCATTCCGGCAGGTTGCGGGCGAGATAGGCCATGTTGTTGGCGATCATGTGTTGGAAGTAGGCGCGCATTGGCGAGCCGTCCGGGTCGATATAGGCGGCGTCGGCGACTTCGCGCAGGCTCCAGGCGGCGCCGCGGACCTGTTCGGCGGGGCCGACGATGATGCCTTCACCCTGATTGCGGGCTTCGGCGGCGGGCCATTCGGCAGTTTCGGAGAAATCGGCTTCGGCGTTTTGCTGGTCGAGGACGTAACGCCGTCCCGTCATGAGATAGGGGATGAAGCTGAGATCGGGTTCGTGGGCTGGATCGGCGTGCCAGCCGGTTTTCGGGTCGACCTGCTGGGTCAGTCCGATCGTGTAGGAGTGTGGGCCGCCGCGGGGGTCGACCCAGATGTTGGGGATGTCTGCCGTGGTCAGGAATTCGCCGGTTTTGGGGTCGAAGAAGTGCCAGGGTACGGCGCCGGCGGCGTCGGCCTGGCCTTGGGCGTATTCGGCGGCGACCGGGTTCTGGGTGATCAGCCAGATTGCATTGGCCGCGTTGGTCGGGCCGATGTCGGCGCGGCCGCCGACCATCGGCATGTATTGGGTGACGCCGTTGGCGGCGAGGGGGGCGTCCCAGCCGGGGGCGGTGATGGCTTTGAGTTCGCCGATCAGGGTGGCGCGGTCGATGCCGGTGGCGAGGTTGTAGGCGGGGACGATGCCGATGCGTTCGAGGGCTGCGATGTCGTGCACCACATTGATCGGTGCGCGGCCGCCGGAACGGATGATGGTGTGCCAATCCTGGTATTGATACTGGTGGATGCGCGGGACCGCGAAGACCGGCGTGCCGTTCTGCGCGATGGTGATGCCGTAGGTCTGGGCACCGCCTTTGGGGCCCATGGCGATGTCGTTGTTCAGCTCGACATCGGCCTCGACGCCGCCGCTGGCGTAGGCGCGCAGGTCGAGCACCAGGCGGAGCGCGCCGGTGATGTGCCGGGTGATGCGGGTGCCCGATACCAGAGGGCCGGCGAGCCAGGGCGAGGTGGCGCCGGTCTGTTGCGCCTGGGCGAGGCTTTTGGCGGCGTCGATCGTGACGTAGCGCGTCGGCATGCCGGGCCGGGTGAGGGCGAGGGTGATGGTGATGTCGTGTTTTTGCAGGGCGGGCAGGAGGGCGACGTTGCCGGTGGCGGGATGGGCTTCGCGCAGCATCACCGCGACATTGGCGCCGCCGGGGATTGCGGGGGCGCGCAGGGTGACGACGCCGAACAGGACCGAACCGTCGGGGTAGCGGTTCTTGACGTCGATCTGGGCGGGTTCGGTCTTGCCGGCGATGACGGCGGCGATGCCTTTGCCCTGGGGCAGCTGGCCGCGCGCGAAGACGGTGCCGAAGGTGAGGTAGCGCGGCCGTTCGGTGTGGGTGAGGGTGTTTTCGAGGACGACGCCGACGAGGTCACCGGGGGCGGTGGGTTGCGGCACGGCGGGGGCGCGGATCAGCGTGTCGGCGCGGGCGGGGACAGCGTGGCTGAGCGCGAGGGCGAGGGCGAGGGCGGTGATGCGGCCGCGACCGCGTTTCGTGATCGATGTGAGCCGCATGATGCCCCCCGGATGCCGCGTCGCGTTAATGGCGCAGGATGGTGCGGCCCGCGAAACGGCCGGCGGTGCCGAGTTCGGCTTCGATGCGCATGAGCTGGTTGTATTTGGCGGTGCGGTCGCTGCGGGCGAGGCTGCCGGTTTTGATCTGGCCGGCGTTGACCGCGACCGCGACATCCGCGATCGTTGAATCCTCGGTTTCGCCGGAGCGGTGGCTGATGATGCAGGCCATGCCGGCGCGGTGGGCGAGTTCCACCGCCTCGAGGGTTTCGGTGAGCGTGCCGATCTGGTTGAGTTTGATCAGGATGGCGTTGGCCGAGCGTTCCGCGATGCCGCGGCGCAGGCGGGTGGGGTTGGTGACGAAGAGATCATCGCCGACGATTTGCAGTTTGCCGCCGAGTTCGCGGGTGAAATGGGCCCAGCCGTCCCAATCGTCTTCGGCGAGCGGGTCTTCGATCGAGATGATCGGGAATTTGGCGGCGAGGCCCGCGATGTAGTCGGTCATGCCGGCGGCGTCGAGCGTTTTGCCTTCGCCTTCGAGGTGGTATTTGCCGTTTTTGTAGAATTCGCTGGCGGCGCAGTCGAGCGCGAAGGCGATGTCTTCGCCGGGGCGGTAGCCCGCGTGTTCGACCGCGCGGCTGATGAAGCCGAGCGCTTCATCGGCGGATTTCAGGCCGGGGGCGAAGCCGCCCTCGTCGCCGACATTGGTGTTGTGGCCGGCATCGTGCAGGATTTTTTTCAGGGCGTGGAAGACTTCCGAGCCCATGCGGATCGCGTCGGCCAGGCTGGCGGCGCCGATCGGCTGGATCATGAACTCCTGGATGTCGATCGGGTTGTCGGCGTGCTGGCCGCCGTTGATGATGTTCATCATCGGCACCGGCAGGGTGCGGGCGAAGACGCCGCCGATATAGCGGTAGAGCGGGATGCCGAGATCGTCGGCGGCGGCTTTGGCGATGGCGAGGGAGACGCCGAGGATGGCGTTGGCGCCGAGGCGGGATTTGTTGGGCGTGCCGTCCAGCTCGATCATCAGCTCGTCGATCATCATCTGCTCGGCGGCGTCCATGCCGCCGATGGCGTCGAAAATGTCGCGCTCGACCGCGGCGACGGCTTTGGTGACGCCCTTGCCGCCGTAGCGGGATTTGTCGCCGTCGCGCAGTTCGACCGCTTCATGCGCGCCGGTCGAGGCGCCGGAGGGGATTGCGGCGCGGCCGGTGGCGCCGGAATCGAGCATGACTTCGACCTCGATGGTGGGATTGCCCCGGCTGTCGAGGATTTCGCGGGCGACGATGTCGGCGATGGCGCTCATGGGGGCTCCTGGGCTGTCGGTTCCGCCACGAGATACGCGAGGCGCCGTGCCGATGCAATCAAGCGCGTGGCTTCAGCGGAGCATGACCATGGCCTCGACCTCGACCGCGCCATCGAGCGGCAGGGCGGCGACGCCGATGGTCGAGCGGGCGTGGCGTCCGGCATCGCCGAACAGGGCGACCGCGAGGTCGGACGCGCCGTTCATCACGGTTGCGAGATCGGTGAAGAACGGTGTGGCGGCGATGAAGCCGCCAAGGCGGACCACGCGGGCGACCGAGGCGAGACCGTCGATCAGATGCGCGTCGAGCTGGGCGAGCACGTTGATCATGCAGAGCCGGGCGGCGTGGGTGCCGGTGGCGGTGTCGACCTCCTGGCCGAGTTTGCCGGTGACCGCGAGCTGGCCGTTTTCGAAGGGGAGCTGGCCGCTGACCATGGCGAAGCCGCCGGCGATGACCACCGGGACGTAATTGGCGACCGATGCCGCAGGGGTGGGCAGGATGATGCCGAGTTCGGCGAGACGCTGGGCGACGCTCATGGATCAGCTCACCAGTTTGAGGGCGGGGCGTTGGCGTTTCGGGCGGGCGGGGTCGGATTCCGGCAGGTCGAGCGGGAGCAGGGGCGCGCCGGAGGATGGTTCCGGCGCGGCGTCGGGCGTGTCGTCGTTGATGGCGAGCGCCAGATCGCGCCGGCCGAGGTAGGTTGCGGCCAGATGGCGGAATGCGTAATCGAGCGGCGAGCTGGCCTGGGTGATGGTCTCGTCGCCCTCGACCGCGCCGGCGCTGCCGAATCGGGTGAAGGCGAATTCATCGACGAAATCATCGAGCGGCACGCCGTGTTGCAGGCCGAGGCTGACGGCGGTGGCGAGGGCCTCGGCGAGGCCGCGGACGGTGGCGGATTCGCGTGGCAGGGTGAGGGTGATCTCGCCGAGCCGGCCGTCGGGGTATTCGCCGGTGCGCAGGAACAGCTTGTGGCCGCCGATGGTGGTTTTTTGGGTATAGCCGCCGCGCCGGGGGGGCAGGCGGTCGCGCCCGGCGCCGGGGGCGGACGGGCGGGCGGTCAGGGCCGTCTGCAACTCAGGCAGGATGGCGCAGAACGGGGCCAGGGCGGCGTGCATGGCGTGCAGGGCGGCGCGATCGGCGGTGCCGAACGGGTCCGCCCCGGCGATGGTTGCGGCCAGAGCGTCCTCGGCGCTGCGACCGGCGGCGGCGAGGCGCGCGCGCGCCCAGGTGGCGAGTTTGCCCTCGCCGTTCACGGCGGCGAACGGCGCGGCGATGCCGATGGTTTCAACCCCGAGCAGGGCTTCGACCGGGCCGGGGGGCAGGATGCCGGTCAGGCTGCGGTGCTGGCGCAGGCCGAGCGTGGCGGCTTGGCCCTGCGCGGCGGCGGCGGCGGCGCGGATGGCGGGGATCGGGCAGGTGCGCGGCAGCGGCGGCGTGGTGATCGGGCAGCCGGGCGCGATGCCACGGGCGAGCAGGCCGGCGGAGGCGATGTCGGCCTGGGCGGCGAGCAGCGCCGCGAGGGTGGCGGCGAGGTTGCGCGCGGCCTCGCTGCCATAGTCGAGGTCGAGCCGGGCGAGCAGCAGCGCCAGATCGGCCATGCCGAGGGCAAGGCGCTGGGCGGCCGGATTGGCGAGGCTGAGGGCGAGGACGGCGGCGCGTACCGCCGCGCCGAAGCCTTCGGTATCGAATTGCCCGGCCTCGTCGAGAAATGCGGGCAGGTTGAACACCCAGCCGGGGATCGGCTCGGCGATGCCGCGCCAGATACCGGGCGATGGCGCCGCGCGGCGGCTGACCAAAAGCGCGTGCAGCGGGGTGGCCAGATCAGGGTCGGCGCCGGTGGCGCTGGCGCTGGCCGCGATCGGGTCGATCCAGGCGGCGGCGGCCTGAGATGCCGCGATCAGCCTTGGGTTGGCGCGCAGGGCGATAAGACCGGCGGCTGATGGGTCGGGCCAGACCGCGGGGATGACGGCGGGTTCGGGTCGGGCATCGGGATCGGCGCCGATTTCGACCCGGCGGAGCCTGACGCCCCGCCAGGCCTGCGGCGGGTTGCGACGGTCGGTTGCGGCGCGATCTTTGAGCATGGCGCGACCCTAAACCGATGTCGGGCCGGTTTCCAGCGCATAATTGCGGTATGTTGTGGATAGAATCGGTGTCAGCCACGAAATCTTGTGGATAACCCGAAACCCTGGTGCGCTGCGGCACGGATGGACCGATGGCGCGGCTTCCCGTATAGACGGCGGGATGAAGGCAACCGACGACAATGCGGCGGGGAAGTCTGGGCGGGTCCCGTCCAGGGCAGCGCCGACGCTGGCCTCGCTGGGCGGGTGGCGCGCCCTGATCAACAATCCTGGCCTGATTCTGACGACGCTGCGCCGTGGTCTCGCGGTCGGGCAGGATTCGCTGGGCAATCGCTATTTCGAGGAACGTCACCCGACCCGGCCGGATGGCAGGGCGCGGCGCTGGGTGATTTATGCCGGGCGGGCGCGCGATGCCTCGCTGGTGCCGGCAGAGTGGCATGCCTGGCTGCATTTTACCACCGATGCGCCGTTGCCGGCGGCGGACCGGCGGCCCTGGCAATTGCCGCATCTGCCGAATTTGACCGGCACCGCGATGGCCTACCGGCCGCAGGGGCATGATTATCGCGGCGGGGTGCGCGCGCATGCCTCCGCCGATTACGAACCCTGGACGCCGGACGCCTGACGTGGCGGACGCCGCGCCGGTCCGGACCCTTGTTTCCGCACGTCCGACAGCAAGAAAGTAGCAGATGCAGCGTCGTCTTTCCGAAATTATCGCCGGTCTCGCCGTGATCGTGGTGGCCGTGGGGTTTCTGGCGTTCGCGTTTTCGCGCACCCATACCCATGCCAGTGGTGGCTACCTGTTGCACGCGCAATTCGGCAGCATCGGGCCGTTGGCGGTGGGATCGCCGGTGAAGATCGCGGGCGTGACGGTGGGGCAGGTGGCCAAGACCGAACTCGATCCGCAGACCTATGCCGCCATTGTTGAATTCCGGATCGATTCCGACGTCAAAATCCCCAAGGACAGCAGCGCGGCGGTGGAAAGCGCCTCGCTGCTGGGCAGCGATTATCTGTCGATCGCGCCGGGGGGTTCGAATACGATGCTCAAGCCGGGCGGCGCGATCGTTGTGACCCAGTCGGCGATCAATATCGAGTCGCTGCTCGGTAAATTCGTGTTCAGCGCCGCCAATTTCGCGAGCAATGCCGCGAAGGGCGGTGCGGATAAGTCGGGCGCGGCCGCGCCGCCGCCACCGTGATCGGGCGGGCCGCGCTGGCGCTTGGCGTGGGCTTGGCGTTCGCGTCGGCGCGTGCGTGGGGGCAGGACAATCC
>NZ_JBMFGY010000056.1:6765-20819 GCF_049977125.1 Acidiphilium sp.
GTTGCAAGCGCCGCAGGCGCAGGGTTTGCCCGCGCCCGATCTGCCGGGGGGTGGCGCGGCATCGGCCGGTCTGGCCGCTGGCGGGCTGGCATTGCCGCCGGCGGGTGAGGCGGCGCCGCCGGTGGCCGGCACGGCGCCGCCGGTCGCCACGCCTGACGCGCCGGCGGCGGTCAAGCCGATCTGGGATCAGCGCGCGGTTGCCGTGCTCGATGTGCTCGACAAGGAGGACGGCGCGGTGCACCGGTTGCGGGTTCCGGTTGGATCGTCGGTCAGCGAGGGTAAATTATCGATCGCGATCGGCGCCTGCGTCGTCCGGCCGGCGGATATGACGCCGGATGCGGCGATTTTCATCACCGTGACGTCATCGACTGTTAGCGCCGACGCGGCTTCAAGCGATGGCGCCCCCCTGTTTCGCGGATGGCTGATCCGCTCCGAACCGGGTGCCACAGTGGTCGGCAATGCGGCAGTGACGATGCGGTTGATCGGTTGCACCGGTCGCACAGGGTGATGCTGTGATGCAACAGAATGTAAATACCGGTGAAATGACGAGATCTTAATTGACAAGCGCATGGCGGAGGGTGATCAGATGATTGTAACCTGCGCTCTGCGTTCCAAACTTATGCCGCAAGGTTGTTATCAAAATGGAGGCTTTATGAAATATCGTTCGATCCTTTTCGCCGCGACCTGCGGGGCGGCGATCGTGGCGGCGGCACCGTTGGCGCACGCTCAGATGGCGGGTGGCCCGGCGCCGGTGACCGGCCCTTATGTTGACCTGGGGCTTGGCACCAGCATCATGCAGAGCCAGAAATACGAAGTGGCCCCTTCGGCCATGGGTCAGACCGGCAGCCTGATCAGCCGGCTGGATTATGCCGGGCAGGTTGGCCTGGGCTACGGGCTGGGCAATGGCTTTCGCGTCGAGGTTGATGGTAATTTCTTCCAGAACAGCGCGCGCAAGGTTGATGACAGCGTTTATGGCGGCACGCGGGTTCATGGCAACATCGACACCTATGGCATGCTGCTGAACGGCTATTACGATATTCCGACCGGCACGAATTTCGTACCGTTCGTGGGCGGCGGCATCGGCTACATGTGGCAGAAGATGCAGCATGTCGGTCTGCCGGCCCCCGATTCGGAGATCGGTGGCACCTATGGCAGCTTCGCCTATGACGTCAGCGCCGGCGTTGCCTATAATATTCCGCAGGTGCCGGGTCTCGCGCTCACCGCGCAGTACCAGTACACCGAGTTGACGCATGACCGGAAATACAATGATTACGGCTCGTTCGTGAACGTTGGCCATTCGGGCAACCACGAATTGCTGATCGGGGCACGCTACGAATTGTTCCCGGCAGTGCCGCCGGCCGCGGCACCGGCCCCGGCGCCGACGCCTGTGGCAGCGCCCGCCCCGGCGCCGGCGCGGACGTATCTGGTGTTTTTTGACTGGAACAAGGCCAATCTGACGCCGCGCGCGACTCAGATTGTTGCCGAGGCGGCGCAGGCATCGCAGACGACGCATGTAACCAGCCTGAACGTGAACGGCTATACCGATACGTCGGGCACGCCGGCTTACAACATGAAGCTGTCGTATCGCCGCGCCGACAATGTTGCCGCCCAGCTGGTGACGGATGGCGTGCCGAAGAGCGACATCGTGATCAAGGGTTTTGGCGAGACGCATCTTCTGGTTCCGACCGGGCCGGGCGTGCGTGAGCCGCAGAACCGCCGCGTGGAAATCATTCTGCACTGATTTCGAGCGGATCGATCGGAAAAACCCCGGCCTTGGCCGGGGTTTTTTTATGCCCGAAGCAGGGGCGGGCCGGGATTCCAGCCGGGGACCGCGCCGGTTGCCTCGATGACAGAGTTGTCATAAGGCTGTGGGCTGCCGGGAACGCTGTGGCATATGTGCCACAAATTGTCGAAATCATCGGGCGGTCCGAAGGGACGGCGGCTTTGCACCTCCTCGGGCCGGTGGCGCGGTGCTAAATACCGGGCGACGTTTAAGGGTGCCGGTTTGAATGTTTCAGCACGGTTCCGGGCGCACGAGGAGACAACAGATGAAATTTCGCACAATGCTCATGGCGGCAAGTGTCATGGCCGCACCGGCCGTTCTGCCGATCGCCGCGCAGGCCCAGCCCGTGACCGGCCCTTATGTGAGCGCCGGACTCGGCTATAATATGTTGAACAGCCAGAAGGTGAAGAGCTATTCAATTGCAGGGGTCAGCACCAACCTTGGTGCCAAGGCCCTGTTCAGCAACGGCTTCACGGGGGAGGCCTCGATCGGCTACGGGTTCGGCAACGGGTTCCGGGTCGAGCTCGAAGGCGATTACTTCAACAACCAGGTGCATAAGCTCGATGCCGGCGGGTCACAATTCGTCGCCAGTGGCAATGAGAAGAAATACGGCGCGATGGTGAATGCGCTGTATGATTTCGACATCGGGATTCCCTATGTCTATCCGTTCGTCGGCGCGGGTGTCGGTTATCAATTCCTCGATTGGCGGAATGTGAAGATTCCCGGCACGGCGAGCTATATCGACGGTACGCCCGGTTCATTCGCCTATCAGGCGATCGCTGGCCTGTCGTTCCCGATCCCCGGCGCGCCGGGTCTGTCGGCGACGGTGCAGTATCGCTACCTCGCGACGACCAGTAATCGCAACTACAAGGGTATCGAAGGATCGATGCCGGCGACGT
Organism: Acidiphilium sp.; assembly: GCF_049977125.1. NCBI lineage: Bacteria > Pseudomonadati > Pseudomonadota > Alphaproteobacteria > Acetobacterales > Acidocellaceae > Acidiphilium > Acidiphilium sp. The sequence goes on from NZ_JBMFGY010000056.1 coordinate 9,448, forward strand.
TCAAGGTTGGCACCGAGTCCAACAACATGGTGTTGGTCGGGATGAGCTATGAGCTGTTTCCGCCGATGCCGCCGGCCCCGCCGGCGCCGGCACCGACGCCTGTTGCGGCCCCGGCCCCGGCTCCGGCGCGGACGTATCTGGTGTTTTTTGACTGGAACAAGGCCAATCTGACGCCGCGCGCGACTCAGATTGTTGCCGAGGCGGCGCAGGCATCGCAGACGACGCATGTAACCAGCCTGAACGTGAACGGCTATACCGATACGTCGGGCACGCCGGCTTACAACATGAAGCTGTCGTATCGCCGCGCCGACAATGTTGCCGCCCAGCTGGTGACGGATGGCGTGCCGAAGAGCGACATCGTGATCAAGGGTTTTGGCGAGACGCATCTTCTGGTTCCGACCGGGCCGGGCGTGCGTGAGCCGCAGAACCGCCGCGTGGAAATCATTCTGCACTGATTTCGAGCGGATCGATCGGAAAAACCCCGGCTCAGGCCGGGGTTTTTTTATGCCCCGGTTTTTATGCCAGAAGCAGGGCGCGCAGGCGTTCGCGCCGACTGGCGCTGAGGCCGATGGCGGTGAAATATCCTTCGGTGCCGCCCCATTCCTGATCGATCGCGGCGAAGGCGGCGGCGAGATAGGCGGGGTCGGCGCGGCCGAGCTGGTCGAGCGTGCCGGGGTCGATCGCGCGGCCGAGCAGGCTGCCGAGGCTGCGGGCGAGATGGCGGGTTTCGGCCGCGATGTCGATCCGGGCGGCGGTTTCCAGGTAATCGTCGAGAATTGCCTTGGGGTCGATGTCGAGCGCGGCGAGGAGAAGGGCGACGGCGACGCCGGTGCGGTCCTTGCCGACGTGGCAATGCAGGAGCAACGGCACACCCCAGCCGGTGGCGACCGCATCGAACGTCGCTTGCAGCGAGGGGGCGAGCAGACGGGGCAGCGAGCGGTACAGGTCGAGCATCGCCTGGCGCGCGCCATCGGGGCCGGGTTGGTGGGCGAGACGATCGATCAGCGGTTGCATGCCGGCTTCACGGTCGGAGTCGCCGGGCATGGTGATGGTGCGGGCCGGGGCGAGCGGCGGCCATGACGTGGGAAAGCGGCGGCGCTCGGCGGTGCTGCGCAGATCGCAGATCAGGCGGATGCCAAGCGCCTCGATGGCGGCGAGATCACCGCTGGTCAGCTCGGAAAGGGCGCCGGAGCGAAACAGCATGTGGGGCCGCACGCGCCGGCCGGTTCCGTCGGGCAGGGCCGCGACGGCGCGGAAATTGGCGGCGCCGGCGAGACGCGTCACGGTTTGGGCGCGAGGCGCTCCATCCGGCGGAACGAACTGGTTTCGACGATGCCGCACGCCACCGCGACGATGGGCTGGATCGCCGGGGTCTGGCGGGCGAAATCATCGAGCTGGGTCTGGGTGTTCAGCGCCAGCACCTTGCTGAACAGGGTTTTGCTCTGGTCGCAGAAATTGCTGCCTTCGTGAATGCCGGCGGAGGATTGCACATTGGCGAGGCTGGTGACGTAGCTGTCTTCGTATTTATGGAAAAACCGTCCGTGCGCCTGGCGGAAATATGCATCGAGCATGTGCTGCTCGGACAGGATATGGGGCTGGAAGCGGGTCATGAAGGTGTCGTAATCGCTGCGCTGGTCGCAGGTGAGGGCGCTGACCATCAAGGTGCTTTTCAGGCCGATCACGTCGATGGCCTGCTGTGTGCTCGGCACCATGCAGGCGATGGCGTTGCCGCCGAGGAAGGCGGCGGCGATCAGGCCGAGGGCGAGGCGGCTGGCGGTGCGGCGCATGAGGCTTCCTTATAACGGATCGGGCTTATAACGGGTCAGGCTTATAATGGATCGGGTCGGGCTCGACCGCGGGCGACTTGAAATCGCCCCCGGAGCTTCCCCGACCACGCTTTCACTTAACGGCGGAACCGCCGAAAAGTAAAGTAAATTATCGGGATTATGCCGCGATCTCGTTGAACTGCAGGATGGGTTGCACGTTGGTGAAGTTTTTGATGTCGCCCATGATCGGGCCGCCATGCGCCGCCGCTGCGGCACCGAACGCGGCCATGCTCTCGAACTCGAGCACCGCGATCACCGCAAAACTGGGGGCCGATCCATCGGGACCATTGGTGCCGTGGAATACCCGCGCGCTGTGCAGACCCATCGGACCCCAGAGATCCTGGACCATTTTCATGTGGTTGGCGTGGTAATAATCGGTGTCGAAGGTCGAGACATCGGTTTTCGGGTAGAGCACGGTGATGGCGATCATTGGGTTTCTCCTCCTTGTTCTGGACGGTCGTGTTTTGGGGCATCGCGTTCCGAGGTATCGGTTGAACGCGCGATCACCCGGTAGGCGGCGGTCGGCACCGGTAATGCCTTACATGACCCTGCTTGCGTCGGCAATCAGCCCTGCATCGTCGCTGTACCCGGCGAGGCCGGTCGGGGGGATGCTTGCAATTGTCGGGCGGCGCGGCGATGAAGCGTTTATGCACTCTGGGTTGCAAGGTCCGATGATCGAGGGCGGGACGTGACCGGTGTCGCGCCGGCGTTGCGGCGCTGATGCTTGCCGGGCAACGCATCGCGGTGGTGCTGCCGGCCTATAACGCGGCGCGCACCCTGGAGCTGACGGTGAGCGAGATCGATCGCGAGATCGTCGATGACCTGATCCTGACCGATGACGCGAGCACGGATGCGACCGCCAAACTCGCCACCGCGCTGGGGTTGCACACGATCGTGCACCCGCGCAACCGCGGTTACGGCGCCAATCAGAAAACCTGCTACGCGGCGGCGCTCAGCCGGGGGGCCGACATCGTGGTGATGCTGCATCCCGATTACCAGTATTCGCCGCGTTTGATTCCGGCGATGGCGTCGATGATCGTGTCGGGTCATTACGATGCGGTGCTGGCCTCGCGGATTCTGGGGGTCGGGGCGATGGCGGGCGGCATGCCGCTCTGGAAATTCGTGGCGAACCGCGGGTTGACGCTGGCGGAAAACCTGATGCTGGGCCAGCATTTCTCGGAGTATCACACCGGGTTTCGCGCATGGTCGCGCCGCGTGTTGCAGACCTTGCCGCTCGAACGGTGTTCGGATGATTTCGTGTTCGACAACCAGATGATCGTGCAGGCGTTGCACGCGGGTTACCGGTTCGGTGAGATCTCGTGCCCGACGCGGTATTTCAAGGACGCCTCGTCGATCAATTTCCGCCGTTCGGTGACCTATGGCTTCGGCGTGCTGGACACCGCGCTGCGCTTTCGCCTGGCGCGGGCGGGGCTGCGACGCTGGGCGTTGCTGGGCGAACCGGCGCCGTGACGGCGCGGCTGGTGCTGATCGCCGCCGGGTTCATGGTGCTCGCGGCGGCGCTGGCGCTGAGTTTGATCGGCGGGGCGGATTGGGCGGCGCGTGTGCTGGGCGCGCTCGATCGTTTGCGTCAGTTCGGCGTGGCGGGTTGGCTGGTGTTCGTGCTGGTGCAGGCGTTGGTCGCGCTGGTCGGGTTTCTGCCGGCCTCGCTGCTGGGGCTGGCGGCCGGGGCGGTTTATGGCGTGGCGCTGGGCTTCGGGCTTGCGGCGATCGGTATTCTGCTTGGCGCCGGCATGGCGTTCTGGCTGGCGCGCTCGGCGCTGCGCCCGGCGATCGTGCGGCTGGTGGCGCGGCGGGATGGGTTGCGCCGGTTCGACGCCGCCGTGAGGCGCGACGGCTGGCGGCTGGTGCTGCTGATGCGGGTCTCGCCGGTGATGCCGTTTTCGATCACCTCGTTCGCGCTTGGATTGTCCGGCATCGGGTTGCGCGACTATGCGCTCGGGACGCTGGCTTCATTGCCGGCGCTGGTGCTCTATGTGTCGCTGGGCGCGCTTGGGGTGCAGGGCATCGCGGCGCTGCGCGGCGGGCCGGGCTGGCTGCATGTTGCATTGATCGGCGCCGGGGTGGTGGCGACACTGGCGTTGACGGCGCGGATCGGTCAGTTGGTTGCGCGCGCGGTGAAGGTGCCGGCGGGCGGGGATTGAGACCGGTGGCTGGCCCGATCAGCCCTCACCCCTCGTGCCGCGGGCGATGAGCGGGAAAAATATACCATAGGGCAGGCTGCGCAGAAGGCGCAGGGGCCGGGCCAGACCTTCGGGGAAGGCGATCAGGAAGCGGTTGGCGTCCAGCCCGTTCAGGATGACGCGGGCGGCGGCGTCCGCCTCCATCAGGAACGGCATCGGGAAGGTGTTTTTCGCGGTCAAGGGTGATTTCACGAAACCGGGGCAGATCGCGGACATGGCGACGCCATGCTTGTCGAGATCGAATTTGAGCGATTCCGCCATGGCGATCATGCCGGCCTTGGTCGCGGAATAGGAGGCCGAACCCGGCAGGCCGGCGAGGCCGGCGAGCGAGGCGACCAGGCCGATCTGACCGGCGGCGCGCGCGATCAGGCGCGGCATGATCGCTTCCAGGCAGATGGCGGTGCCGATCAGATTGAGCTCGACCTGCCGGCGCAATCGCGCGGCGGTGAAGGTTTCGGCGGTATCGCGCTCGTAGGTGCCGGCGTTCAGGATGGCGCGCGCGATGAGGTGCTCGGCCTCGATGCGGGTCACGGCCGCGCCGATCGCTGCGGCGTCGGTCACGTCGGCGGGGGCGACGATGACGCGGCCGGGAAACCGCGCCGCCAGGGCCTGCAGCTCCGGCTCGCGCCGCGCGGTGACCGCTACGGTCCAGCCGCGCGCCAGATGCGCCTCGGCCAGGGCGAGGCCGATGCCGCTGGACGCGCCGGTGATCCATACGATGCCGTCGGTCGGGGTTGGGATTTTCAAATTCTGATGCCTTCTGTCAGGGCGTTGCGCAATGACGCGGCGCGCGCCCGCAGCTTGCCGCGTTTCTGATCGGTCATGGCGCGCCAGCCGCGCACCGGCATCGCCATCCGCGGATTGGCGGCGAAAAGCGCCTCGTGACGGGCGATGAAATCCCAGTACAGCGCATTGAACGGGCAGGCGCGCGCGCCGGTGGCGTCCTTCACGTCGTAGTGGCAGGTGCCGCAATAATTGCTCATCCGGTTGATATACGCACCCGACGCGGCATAGGGTTTCGAGCCGACGATGCCGCCATCGGCATGGAGCGCCATGCCGCGGGTATTGGGCATTTCGACCCACTCATAGGCATCGGCGTAGACGGCGAGATACCAGCGATCGACCGCATCGGGGTCGAGCCCCGCGAGCAGGGCGAAATTGCCGGTGATCATCAGCCGCTGGATGTGATGGGCGTAGGCGAGCGTCAGGGTCTGGCCGATCGCGTCGGCCATGCAGCGCATGTCGGTCTCGCCGGTCCAGTAGAAGCCGGGTAGCTTCTGGTCGGCGCCGAGCGCGTTTTTTGCCGCGTAGTCGGGCATGTGGAGCCAATACACGCCGCGGATGAATTCGCGCCAGCCGAGAATCTGGCGGATGAACCCCTCGACGGCGTTGAGCGGCGCGCGGCCGGCGCGGTATTCCGCTTCGGCGCGCTGACACAGGTCGAGCGGGTCGAGCAGGCCAAGGTTGAGCGGCGCCGAGACGAGAGAATGGAACATGTAAGGCGTGCCGGCGGCCATGGCGTCCTGCCAGTCGCCGAACTGCGGCAGGCGATGGGTCAGGAAATCGGCGGCTCCGGCTTCGGCGTCCTGCGCGGTCACGGGATAGTCGAACCGCTCCAGCGTGCCGGGATGCGTGGCGAAGCGGGAGGCGACCAGGGCGATCACCGCGCGTGTCTCAGAATCCGGCGGAAACCGGCGGGGGGACGGGATGGGCATCGTTGCCGGCAGCGCCTTGCGATTCTCGGCATCGTAGTTCCAGCGTCCGCCTTCCGGCGCCTCGCCGTCGAGCAGGAGGCGGTATTTGCGCCGCATCTCGCGGTAGAAGAACTCCAGCCGCAACTGCCTGCGGTCTTCCGCCCAGCGCGCGAATGCCTCGGTTGAGGCGAGGAAGCGGGTATCCTCGCGAATTTCGCAGGGGATGCCGGTGGCGTCGGCCCAGCTGCGCATCGCCTGGCGCACGCGATATTCGCCGGGTTCGGTCGCGATGATCCGCGATGGACGCAACGCCGCGACCGCGCGCGCCACCTCGCCCGACAGGCTGGCGGTATTGTCCGGATCGTCGAGCGTCACGTAGCGCACGGTCACGCCGCGGGCGCGCAACGCTGTGGCGAAATGCCGCATCGCGGCCAGCACCATCGCGATTTTCTGTGGATGGTGCGGCACGTAGGTGCACTCGCCCATCACCTCGGCGAGCAGCACGACATCCCGCGCCGCGTCGAGATCGGTGAGTGCCGCAATGCCGCGCGACAATTGATCGCCCAGAACGACGCGCAGCATTGCGGTCATGCGCCGCCGCTCACCCGATCACCGGCTTGTAGGAAATATGCCCCTTGTGATCGAACGCGAGGCCGGACCAGATATTTTTCTGATTGTAATAGACCGACAGGCGGATCGGTCCGGTGAGTTTGTAATCCTGCGCGGTGACGGTGCCGGAGGGTGCCGCGGGGAGTTTGAACCAGCCGCGATCGGTGATCGTCGGGGTGTCGGTATGGCCGGTCTGCATGTTGATCATCGGGCCGCGCAGCATCGCCTTGTTCCAGTAGGTGAGCGGCAGCGCATTGGGCGGGGCGATGTAGCGCGGCGTGTCGTTGCCGGCGATGACCACGCCGCCGGGTTGTTTCTCGATGATCAGCTGGTGCTGCGTTCCGTTATCGTCGACCGCGCTGGTGGCGGAGACGAATTCGTTGTTGCGCCAGTGCTCGACGATATGGGCGGCGTAGCGGAACACCGGGATCGACAGCAGCGCCACTTTCAGCTCGACGTAATTGTCCACCGTCAGCATGTCGCCGGCGCGGATGAAACGAAGATGCTGCTCGCCGACCTTGCTGCCGTTGCGGAAGACCTCGAACATCAAACGATCGCCGCGGGGGAGCGGCAGGGCGATTGCGGCGGCCATGGCGACGAAACTCCGGCGATCGATCGAGGCTTGCATGCGGTGCGGTCTTTCCTGTCAGGCTCTGGTGCGGAGGGTGCTGCGCCCGCCATCGACGCCGATGACCTGGCCGGTGATCCAGCTGGAGTCGGGCGAGAGCAGAAACCCGGCGAGGGCGGCGGCGTCGGAGGCTTCGCCGAGGCGCGGGATCGGGTGTTGCGCCGCGATCGCCTTGGCCATCGCCTCGTTGCCGGTCAGGCCGGCCGCCATGGCGGTACGGGTCAGGCTGGGGGCGATGCAGTTCACCCGCACCGGCGCAAGCTCGGCGGCGAGAGCGATTGTGAGTCCCTCGACCGCCGCCTTGGCGCTGCCGATCACCGTGTGGTTGGAAAACCCGGTCCGTGCCGCGATGGAGGAGAACAGGACGACCGATCCGCCGCTCGCCCGCAGACCGGGTTCGGCGGCGGCCACCGCGCGCGCCGCGCCGATCACGTTCAGGGCGAAGGTATCGGCGAAATCGGCGACGCTCGCGCGTTTCAGCGGTTTCAGCAGGATCGAACCGACGCAGTAGGCGAGGCCGGCGATCCGCGGTCCGGCCTGGGTGACGGCGGCGGTGAGGGCGGCATCGTCGGTGCAGTCGGCGATGGCGTGGCTTGCCTGAAGCGCCGCCGCGAGGGGGGCGAGCGCGGTGCTGTCGCGCGCGATCAGGTGCAGCCGCACCCCGCGCGTGGCCAGCAGCCGCGCCAGCGCCGCGCCGATGCCGCCGGTCGCGCCGATAACAACGATCGTATCAGTCATGCATACCTCCGGTCCGATAAATAGGGCAGATGCTCTGGATCGCGAGGTCAGTCGGGGTCATAAACATCAGAACGGCGAAAACGATCAAGGAGGTTCATGCACCAGCTCATTCTGATGCGCCATGCCAAGGCCGAGCGCGCCCACGATGGTGAGGCCGATCACGCCCGGGCGTTGAGCCCCGCCGGACGGGACGCGGCGATGCGGATGCGGGGCTGTTTGCGCGCGCTGGGCATCGAGCCCGATGTCGTTCTGGTGTCATCGGCGCGGCGGACGCGCGAGACGCTGGATAGCATCGCCTTCTGGGACGATCAGCCGAATATCGAGGTGCTCGACGCGCTGTACATGGCATCGCCGGCGCGGCTGCTCGAGGTGCTGGGCGGGCTGCGCGAGACGGTGCGCAGTGTCATGCTGGTCGGCCATAACCCCGGATTGCATGATCTGGCGCTCAGCCTGGCGGCGGGGGCACCGCGGGAATCGCCGGCGTTTCAAGCGTTGCATGAGGGATTTCCGACCGCGAGGCTCGCTGATTTCGTGATCATGACGCCGTGGCGGGATCTGCGCGCGGGGGCGGCGCGGTTGCAACGGGTGGTTGATCCGCCGTCACTGCCGCGGTGAATTCCATTCATGTTGCAGGCGCGAAGGTTGCGCGGGACGCCGGGTTCGATTTACACTCATTTCAGTTTTATCCGGTATCGTTTCATCCCATGCGTAAGGCGGCGCCGTCGCGCTTGCTCGATCGCCCCAGAGGACCATGCCCATGAGCACGACCGCCAGCAGCGCGCCGACCCATGCGACCATCACGATCGAGGGCACCAACAAATCGGCGAGCTTGCCGCTGCTGTCCGGCACTTTGGGGCCGCAGGTCGCCGATATCCGCAAGTTGCAGGCGCAATCGGGGATTTTCACCTTCGATCCCGGCTATGGCGAGACCGCCTCCTGTGAAAGCAAGATCACCTATATCGACGGCGATGAGGGGATTCTGCTCTATCGTGGCTATCCGATCGATCAGCTGGCCGAGAAATCGACGTTTCTCGAAGTCGCTTATCTGCTGATGTATGGCGATCTGCCGAACCAGGAGCAATTCCAGGCGTTCAATACCGGCATCACCCGCCATACCATGCTGCATGAGCAGATCCGCCGGTTCTGGGAGGGATTCCGCCGCGATGCGCACCCGATGGCGGTGCTGTGCGGCGTGGTCGGGGCGATGTCGGCGTTCTATCCGGAGAGCGTCAATATCAACGACGCGCATGAGCGCGAGGTCAGCGCGTTCCGGCTGATCGCCAAAATTCCGACCATCACCGCCTGGGCCTATAAATATTCGATCGGCCAGCCTTTCATGTATCCGCGCAATGATTTGTCGTACGCGGAGAATTTTCTCTACATGATGAACGCGGTGCCGGCGGAATCCTACCGCAAGAACCCGATACTCGAACGGGCGATGGACCGGATCCTGATCCTGCACGCCGATCACGAGCAGAATGCATCGACCTCGACGGTGCGGTTGGCCGGATCGACCGGGGCCAATCCGTTCGCCTGCATTGCCGCCGGCATCTCGGCGCTCTGGGGCCCGGCGCATGGCGGCGCCAATGAGGCGGTGCTGAAAATGCTCGGCGAGATTGGCGATAAAAAGAACATTCCCGCCTTCATCGCCGAGGTGAAGGACAAGAGCAGCGCCACCAAGCTGATGGGCTTCGGCCATCGCGTCTATAAGAATTTCGACCCGCGGGCGAAAATCATGCAGCAGACCTGCTATGAGGTGCTGGGTGAATTGGGCATCAAGAACGAGCCGATGCTCGATCTTGCGATGGAGTTGGAGAAAATCGCGCTCGATGACGACTATTTCGTGAGCCGCAAACTCTACCCGAACGTCGATTTCTATTCCGGCATCATTCTCAAGGCGATGGGGTTTCCGACCACGATGTTCACCCCGCTGTTCGCCCTGGCCCGCACCACCGGGTGGATCAGCCAATGGATGGAAATGATCGAGGACCCGTTGCAGCGCATCGGCCGGCCGCGCCAGCTCTATACCGGATCGCCTCAGCGCGATTATGTCGCGATCGCCGCACGGACATGAGGCGCGCCGGATGATTCCGGCGGGCAATGCTGCATTGCGCAAATTTGTCATAGGCGATCTTTATATCGGGTGAACCCGATTTATATATCGGGGTATGACGGTCGAATCGATCACCGCGCCGACGCCGGCGCCGGATCTGGACGAGGGGATCAAATCCCTGGTGCATCCGGTGCGACGGGCGATATTGGCGAAACTGGGCGATCCTGAGCGCTATTTCGCGGATCAGGCGCATCCGCTGTCGCTGGGCGTCTGTGCCGGCCGGATCGAAGCGTCCTGCCCGCTCTCGCAATCGAGCATTTCGGCGCATCTCGCCGCCTTGCAGGCTGCGGGGCTGATCACTGGGCGCAAAATCGGCCCGTTCGTGTTCTTCAAGCGCGATGATGCCGCGATCGATGCGCTGCTCGCGTCTCTCGCCGCGGCGATCGGTGCGACTGCGCCGCCCTCCGTCTCTGAGAAATCCTCCTGAAAGGTCAATTAATGTCGATTTTATTCCAACCCCTTCGCGTCGGTGCGTTTACCTTGCGCAACCGTGTCGTTATGGCGCCGTTGACCCGTGCGCGGGCTGGCGATGTGCGCATCCCCAACGCGTTGATGGCGGAATATTATGCCCAGCGCGCCGGCGCGGGCATGATTCTGTCCGAAGCGACCTCGGTCACGCCGATGGGCGTCGGCTATGCGGCGACGCCGGGCCTGTGGTCGGACTCGCAGGTGGCGGGATGGCGGATTGTGACGGAGGCGGTGCATCGCAAGGGCGGCTTGATCCTGGCGCAGCTCTGGCACGTCGGGCGGATTTCCGATCCGATGTTCCTGAACGGCGAATTGCCGGTGGCGCCGAGCGCGATCGCGCCGGAGGGGCACGTCAGTCTGGTGCGGCCGGAAAAACCCTATGTGACGCCGCGCGCTCTCGCGACCGATGAAATCCCCGCGGTGATCGAGGCGTTTCGCGTCGCGGCGGCGAATGCGAAGCTCGCCGGGTTCGATGGCGTCGAGATCCATGGCGCCAACGGCTACCTGATCGATCAATTCCTGCAGGACAGCACCAATCGGCGCACCGACCGTTACGGCGGGTCGCTGGAGAACCGTGCCCGTCTGATGCTCGAAGTGACCGATGCCGTGATCGGGGTTTGGGGGGCGGATCGGGTCGGGATGCATCTGGCGCCGCGCGGCGATGCGCATTCGATGGGTGATTCGGATCGGCTGGCGACGTTTTCCTATGTTGCGCGCGCGTTGGGTGAGCGCAAGATCGCGTTCATTGCCGCGCGGGAGCACAAGGCGGCCGACTGGATCGGACCCCAGCTGAAAGCGGCGTTCGGGGGTGTCTATATCGGGAACGAGGGTTTCACCAAGGCGACCGCGGAAGCGGCGATCATGGCCGGTGAGGTCGATGCGGTGGCGTTCGGCAAGGCGTATATCGCCAATCCGGATCTGGTCGAGCGGTTTAGCGCGGATCTGCCGCTCAATCCGCCGATGAGCGTCGCGAGCTTCTATCAGGGGGGTGCTGAAGGCTATATCGACTATCCGGTGGCGCGGAAAGCGGCTTAGAGCGTTATGCTTTCAGCCTAACGCTCTAGCTCTATGTTTTCTCGAGCGATTTTATGCGAT
>NZ_JBMFGY010000057.1:0-20489 GCF_049977125.1 Acidiphilium sp.
ATCGCTCGAAAAAACATAGAGCTAGAGCGTTAAGCTGAAAGCACCACGCTCTAGCGGCGTAAGCCACCATATGCGGCGCGTTCGCATGGGCCGATAACGCCGCCTTGCTCGCCCATTTCTCGATCACGACAAAACTGTCCGGACCGAACCGGTCCGAGGCAATCGCGTGGTCGGTATCAATCGCCGGCCCATACTCGATACATCCCGCCTCGGCATGAACAAGGGGCAGAATCGCCCGGAATGCGGCGAGCAATTCATCCCGCTTGCCCGGCTTGGCCGTGGTGATGGCAATAACATTGATCATGGCGGTCTCCGGTTCAGGCGCTGGCGTGATTCAGCGTTTCAATCTCGGCCGATGACAGCGTCAGTGACGCCGCCTTGATCAGGTCATCAAGCTGCGCCGCATTGGTGGCGCTCGCGATCGGCGCGGTGATGCTCGGTCGCGCAATCAGCCACGCCAGCGCCACCTGAGCCGGGCTGGCGTGATGGCGCGCCCCGACATCGTCAAGCGCCTCAAGCACCCGTCTGCCCTGAGGGTTCAGATATTTCCGCGCGCCCTGCCCTCGTGGACTTACCGAAAGATCGCTCTCGCTGCGATATTTCCCGGTCAGAAATCCCGCCGCGAGCGCGAAATAATTGATCACCCCAAGGCCGTGCTCGACGCAAAACGGCTCAAGTTCAGCCTCATACCCGGATCGCTCGACCAGATTATAATGCGGTTGCAGCGATTCATAGCGGGGTAATCCCATGGCTTTACTGGTCTGCAGCGCCAATCCCAACCGCGCCGCACTGTAGTTCGACGCCCCGATCGCCCGCACCTTGCCCTGTCTGATCAGCGTGGCAAACGCCTCGAGCGTCTCCTCCAGCGGCGTCTCCGCGTCATCGGCGTGGGCCTGATAAAGATCGATCACATCGGTTCGCAACCGCCGCAACGACCCCTCGACGCCAGCGAAAATACTGTCCTTGGAGAGCTTTCTGCCGTCCGCCCCCGGTGCCATGCCGATTTTGGTGGCGATTAAAACCCGCTCCCGCCCGCCGCGCGCCGCCAGCCACTGACCGATGATGGTCTCAGACTCGCCGCCCCGGTGGCCGGGCACCCAGGCGGAATAGACATCGGCCGTATCGATCGCGGACAATCCGGCATCGACCATGACATCGAGCAACGCAAACGATGTCGTCTGATCAGCGGTCCAGCCGAACACATTGCCGCCAAACATGATCGCGGGCAGCGACAAACCGGAATTGCCGAGAGGGCGATGCATCATGTCGAATCTCCTTGTCAAACGTCACGCGCTCAGGTGGTTTCGCAGCATCCCCGCTGCAAGCGCGACAATCGGGCCGAAGAGACCGGCCGAATCGTCCAACGCAGCGGTCACCCCCAACCCCGCGATAGGCTTGCAGCCCATCCCGCGATGGCTCACGATGCCCAATCCGAAGCGCCAAATTTGTCACACTTGCGCGGCGGTGTGGTATCGGTGCCGATATTTGCGCTTCACGGATGGCGCAGAATTTGCGACTATGAAACAACAAGCTATGTCGATGGGGTGACGGCAGGCAGGGTTTTGCAATGGGACCCATAAGGATCACGCCCTAAGGGAGATTGTTCAATGAGATTATCAGCACGTTACGGTGTGGTCGCGGCTCTGCTGGCGCTCGCCGGTTGCACCACCACGGCCCAGGCCCCCGAATCGAGCACACTCGCGCCGCAGGACCTCAATTTCATCACCACCGCCTATCAGCTGGTCCATTTCGATCTCGACGCCTGCGCCTTCGTGCAGAAAAATGCGCTGGAACCGCAGGCCGTCACCGTCGTGAACAAGATCTGCGCCGATGCGGCAAAATACGCGCCGCAAATCCGCGCACAGGCGGACGCAACCGGCGTGACCCTGCCCAACACGCTCCCGCTTGAACTCAAAGCCCAGCTGGTGACATTGAACTATCATCCGCAGCCTAATCTGACGGTTGCGTTCATCCGCTCCGAAATCTCAAGTCATGAGAGCGCGCTTGCGGTATTCCAGGATGAGGAACGCAACGGCATCAATCCGACATTCAAACAAACCGCAGCCGCGACGATCCCATTACTGCAACAGAATCTCGACATGCTGCGCGCGGCGCTGCCGGCCGGCATGGCGCAATAACACGGCACCGCTTGCGGTTGATGCCCGCGCGTCAACCGCAAGATCGCCAGGCCCATATCCCTAGAGCGATATGCGATTAAGTTGACGCGGTAGCGGCAACATAATCGCATGAAATCGCTCGAAAAAATATAGAGCTAGAGCGTTAAGCTGAAAGCATAACGCTCTAAGCCATAAAAAACAGCGGTCCCCATATACGGGTGATCCGCTGTTTTTTTGTAACTCAACGGTCTCACGCCAACCGGCGCGGCGGCTCTCTGCCCCCAACCGCACGCTCCCGCCAAACCTGGCATGACGAGCCGGTCGTTGATCCGGCCGGCTCGTCACACGGACGCTTCAGAATACCTTGCCGATCTGGACCAGGAACACGACGTCATTCTTCGCGCCGCCGCGGCTGCGCACATCGGTTGAGAGTTCGGCTTCGGCAAACACGGTAGGCGAGAGGAACGAGCCGGCAATGGCGCCAATCTGCGTGAAATTATTGCGGTTGCCGGTATCGGTGGTGGATGCGCCAAGTACCGGCGTCGTCAGATACTGCTTGCCGCCGAACGTCTGTTCAAAGCTGAGGCCCACATAGGCGTCGGTCTGCGGATGAAAATAATACGGCAGATAGACAATCAACTGCCCGGCAGGTTCGGTATGAATCGTGGTCGGGAACGGCGCAACCGAGGCCGGCGCGCCTTGGGCGGCGCCATAAAGCGCATTGCTGTTGGTGCTATAGAAATAGGAATCCCACCACACCTCAATGTCGAGCCGCTTGGATTTTGCGGTCCCGAACAGTTTATGGGTGAAACCGACCTCGAAATTATTAACCCAGTTATTGGTCGACGCATTCAAAGTCGCGGTCTGATTGAAGGCGCCGGTCGGTGGACTGAGGAAGTAGGCGAGAACCAGCGACCCGTCCTGCGTCGGGTTGTTATAGGGGTAGATGAAAGCCGAAAGCTGCGGCTCGGCAAAGCCCGAGTTATGCGACAGCGACGCACCACCGACCTCCTGACCGCCAAGGAAGGCGACATCGGGTTCAATCGCCTGGATACCCCAGATCATGCCGTCGACCGGGCTGAACGTATGGGTCAGACGAAGCACCGGCACATCGGTCTGGATATGCGTGTGGTTCAGTTCAACACCGTTGGACGTGTAGAACGAACTCGCCGAGGAAAAAATGTTATAGAGCTGGACCGTGCTGACATTGGGCGGCGGCGTCGGCCCGTCATAGGGCAGCGGGCCGCCGGCCCGGGCGGCACCGGTGAGCGCACCGAGCACAAGTGCGACACCCAATGTGGCGGCGCCGAAGGTCGCGGTGCGCGGGGCCTCGATCTTGCGGCAATTGGATCTGTTCATGGTTGTTCTCCCGGACGACATGGTTGTTTCAAGTTTATTGCAATTCACTCTGCGGCGATCTCGATGGTTTTATCAATATCTCCTGCCTCATGATGGATTTTGACCGTCGGATTTTCAAACGGACGTGCTGTTTTGGCAACAGGATATGGCTGACTCATCCTACAGATACCCCTCCCCCGCCTCGGCGGCGAACCGTGCCGGGCTGCCCTGCCACACGATGCGCGCATGTTCGAGGACATAGACCCGATCCGCATGCGGCAGGGCAAAAGTGACGTTCTGTTCGCCGAGCAGCACAGTGATGTCGGTGGTTTCGCGCAGCCGCCGCAATGCCTCGGATAATTGCCCCAGAATGACCGGCGCCAAACCAAGCGTGGGCTCATCGAGAATGAGTAATCGCGGCTTGAGCATCAGCGATCGCGCGATCGCCAGCATCTGCTGCTCGCCCCCCGACAGGGTCCGCGCCTCCTGTTCGCCGCGCGCTTGCAGGATCGGAAACAACTCATGCAGCCAGGCAAGGCGCGCGACCTTCTCGGACTCGGAGAATTTCTGACCGGCCAGCTCAAGATTTTCGGCCACACTCATGGAACCGAACAATTCGCGGGTCTCCGGACATTGCACGATGCCGCTGCGCGCGATCGATGCGGCGCTCTCGCCGGAACGGACGACACCATCCCACGCGATCGTGCCGCGGAACGGCACCAAACCGGAAATCGCGTTGAACAGCGAGGTCTTGCCGGCCCCGTTCAGCCCGACGATGGAGACGAATTCGCCCTCGTGAACCGTGAGGGACACGGCGTCGAGCGCTTGCGCCTTGCCGTAGAACAAGCTGACCGCATCGACCCGCAGCAACACCTTATGAGCCGCAATTTCGGCCTCTGGCCGCTCGTGCGTCTCGATTCCACCGCCAAGATAGACCCGCCGCACCGTCTCGTTGCGCATCACCTGGACCGGACTGCCCTCGGCGATTTTTTCACCAAGATACAGCGCCACCACCCGATCGGCCAGCGAGGCGATGCTTTTGACATTGTGATCGACCAGCATCACCGCGCGGCCATGATCCCGAAATCGCCCGATCAACTCTGAAAAATCCTCGACCTCGCCGCGCGTCAATCCAGCGAACGGCTCATCGATCAGCACCACCTGCGGATCGCGCGCGATCGCCTTGGCCATTTCCATCCGGCGCAAATCGGCGAACGCGAGCGTGCCGGGCATCCGATCAAGCACCGCGCCGAGGCCACATTCCGCCCCGATCGCCCGTGCGCGGTCGAGTGCGCCGGCCGGAGGTCGCAGACGATCGATCCGATCGGGCAACAGGCCGAGCAGAATGTTCTCCAGCACGGTCTGCAGACGAAGCGGCCGCGAGTGCTGAAACACGATGCCGATGCCCGCGCGCGCGATCTCGTAGATCGGCTTGCCCGCGATATTCCGCCCATCGAGCATGATCTGTCCGGCGGTCGGCGGCACAATCCCCATGATCATCTGCATCACGGTCGATTTACCCGAACCGTTCGGTCCGATCAGGCCGAGGATCTCACCGGGATACAGCGACAGATCAAGCCCCTTCACCGCGATCAATCCACCGAACCGCTTGTGCAATTTACTGACGACCAAACGAGGTTCCGTCATGTTCAGGCTCCCCGCCGAGACGGCAGCAGACCAAGCAATCCATCCGGCAGGAGCACGATCACCACCAGCGCGATCAAGGCAACGACGAAGGTGGACAACTGACCGATCGGGCGCAGTAACTCCCCTGCAACGATCAGAAAAATCGCGCCAATCGCGCCACCGATGATGCTCCGCCGTCCGCCGAGCACGGCGGCGATGATCACGCGCACTCCGATCGCGACATCGACCACGGCGCTGACCGAGGCGGTGCCGAGGTAAAACACCAGCAGCGCCCCGGCGATACCCGAGAACAGCGCCGAGATCGCGAAGGCCAGGACCTTGTGTTTCGTCGCATTGAAGCCGAGCGCCGCAGCAGCGATGCGGTCCTGTCCAGCCGCTTGCAGGATCATGCCGAGCGAGGACCGCGCGATGACCCTGAGCACCAACCCGCTGATAATCATGAAGCCGAGCGCGTATTCGTAGTTCGGACCACTATCGATCGAGAGTACATCGGGTACCGAAAGGCCGATCTCACCCCCGGTGACACCGGCGAAAATCACGATCGCCTGTTGCAGCAACAGAACGGCGACCAGCGTGATCAAACCAAGATACGGACCGCTCAGGCGCAGCGCCGGAATCGCCAGGGCGACACCGCCGGCCACCGCCGCCGCCGCGCCGATCAAAATCGCGAACGGCACCGGCACATGCAGCAGCGCATTGGCCATGCCCGCCCCATAGGCACCCAGGCCGATCAGGAAGGTCGGCCCGAAATTGACCTCGCCAGCATAGCCGAACAGTAAATCCCACGACATCGCAAACACCGCAAAGTAATACGCCGTGGTCAGAACGCCCAGAATATAGCCATTGGCCCCGAAAGGCAGCAACGCGAGGACAAGCAAAAGAATCAAAAGAGGCGCGCCACGCCGGATCGAGCTACCGCGCATCTAACGCCGTCCCAACAGCCCTTGCGGGCGCACGTATAATACCACGATCAACAGAACCAGCGCCGGCACATCGCGGAGCGAGGGCGACACCAGATAAGCCGTGAGGGTTTCGATGTAACCGACGATATAGGCCGCGATCAACGTTCCCGAGACGGAACCGAGACCGCCCAACACCACGATGGTGAAGGCGCTCGCGGTCAGACCGGGGATATAATCCGAACCGGTGCCGAGAAAACTGCCCAGCAACACCCCGGCAATGCCGGCGAGCACACCATAAATGAGCCAGACGATCAGATAGATCGTTCCCAATTCAAAGCCGAGCAGCGTGAGCGCGCGCGGATTGATCGAAGCCGCGATCAGGCGCTTGCCCATTTTGGTCCGATTGACCAGCAGCCACAACGCCACCATGACGATCCAGGCAATCACCGCGATCAGCAATTCGTTCGTCGGCGTGCGAACCCCGAGAATATCGATTGTGCCGGCGATCAGCGGTTTGACGGTGACGGGGCTGTTGGTAAAGGCATAGGCCAGCGCCTCCTCGATCATGACGCCCCAGAGCAGCGTCGCCGTCAAGACGAACAACTCGCGCTCTCGCGGCGGAATCGCGCGGGATCGCTCGATCGAGCGCACGACCCCGCCATAGGTCAGCATCGCCGCCGCGACGCAGGCGAGCAATCCGGCGAGCGCGCCCCAATAGGCGCCGTAACCGAGCGATGTGCCGACGTACCAGGCGATCATGGCAGCAATCACCAACAAGCCGCCATGCGCAAGGTTGAGGACACCGGAAACCCCGAAGATCAAGGTAAATCCAAGGGCACCCAAAGCATAGAGCGTGCTGATCGCAAATCCATCGATCAGTATTTGCAATGCAAGCAAGTGTTCCGCCCCCGATCAAACCGTAAGCCGCAGCAAACCACGTCCCGACCGATCCGACCGGTCGGGACGCGGGCGAGAGATGTCACGATTTGGCAGGTAGCTTCACGAAACTTGGGAACACCGGCTTGGCATTGGCGAGATTGAGCGGCCAGATGCATTTCTGTTCACCCTTCTGCCACTGCACCGCGACCCCGGTGACGTATTTAGGGCCATATTTCAAGGCGTGGGTGAATTTGTCGTGCGGTCCTTCAAAAGCAATCTGGCCCTGGGTGCCGACCATGTCGGTCTTGTCGAGCGCATCGACGATGGCAAGTGGCGTGGTCGCGTGCGCCCGTTTGATCGCATCGGCCAACGCATAAATCGCATCGAACGTGGAATAGGCCGAATAGGCGGGGGAGATCCCGAATTTTTTCTGATAGGCGTCAGTGAACGGTAGTGTTTTCGCTGTAATGGCAACGCCGGGTGCTGATGTGTTGCCCGTGATGACCCCCTCGGTCGCGCCGTTGGTCGCCTTCCAGAAAACCGACGATCCCGCCTGCGCATTGATGCCGGCCAGCGCGATCGGCACCTTCTGCTCCGCCCATTGCACGGTTGGCTGCACACCGACATGCGCCCAACCGGCGATGATCACATCAGGGTGAAGGCTTTCGATTTTCTGATAAATCGGCGTGAAATCGGATGTGTTGGGCGCAAACCTAATATTATCCAGAACCTTCAGGCCGATCTTCGGCAGGCATTTGTCGTAGCCGGCATCGAGCGGCTTGGTCCAGGCGGCGTCCTCGCTCATCACCACGGCCGTGGTCATGTGGAACTGATCGACCAGCGTATCCTTCGATGCATCGCACACCGCCTGCGCCAGATCGGCCGCCGGCAGATAGGCATGAAAAATATACTGCCGAGCCTTGTAATCGGCATGGACATATTCAGAAAGCTCATTGGCCGCGGCGCCAGTGATCAAATAAGGCTCATGCAGCCGCGCCGCCCAGGGTTCCAGCGCCAGCGCCACCTCGCTCACGAAGGTACCGACCACCGCAACCGCATGATCCTGCTTGACCATGCGCTGGAACGACCTGATCGCATCGGTGGTGGAAAGATGATCGTCCTCGATGATGAGCTTGATCTGCCTTCCGTCGATGCCGCCGCTCGCGTTGATCTGTTCGGCCGCGAGCGTGGCGCCGTTGGCGATCGCCTTGCCCGGAATGGTGCCAAGTTCTGTGGTGATCCCGACCACGATCGGTTTGGCGGCCTGCGCGACGGCGGTGCTCATCACCAAGGAAGCCGCGCCGGCGATCAATAGTGCATGTTTTTTATTAGACACTGTCTATCTCCCTTTTATTATGAGGGTGGACGATGCCCTCGGCGATATTCATGCCATAGGTGGCGCAAACGGCAAGGGGGTGTCGCGAGCAGGAACCGGCTTCGTACCTGTCCGACATCAAATTTTTCTCCGGATCGTAAGACTAAATTAAGAATCCCGCATTAACACTGTGCCCGCGACTGATTTCCTCGAAATCAATCCAGAAAATCGATAAGGGCAAAATGCGGTGGCGCTGAAAACACGATTTCCAACAATCATGATCGATCCAGGGCGGCTAACGGCATCGAGCCTTCCCCACGCTGCCCTGCGATATCTCATTTTTGCCGTGGCCACCACCTCGATGGGGATCGTCCCTGCATGTTTTGACTGCGCCCAAGCACAAACGCCGCCGCAACCGCTGCAAGGCGTGACGCATCAACCACACCACCCGGCAGCTGGCGGGCGTTTGGTGGTCGAACAGGGCGACGGTCGGTTGATCACCCTCGCCGGCTCCGCGGCCAATGTGTTCGTTGCGGATCCAAATATCATCGCGGTGCGGCCCGCCAGCGCCCGCAAGCTGTTTGTGTTCGGCAAGGCGCCGGGTTTCACGACCTTGACCGCGACCGATCAGGGGGGGCGGGAAATCGCACTCTATCACGTGATCGTGTCGCCAAATCGCTATCCGGCGGTGCGCGTCAGAGCCGAGGCGGCACAAATCGCGCCGAACGCTCCCGTGTCCGTCTCAAGCGAGGCCAACGGTTTGGTGGTGCGGGGCACTGTGCCCACGGCGGCTCAGGATTATCTGCTGATGAAGCAGGCCCAGCTCGCCGCTGGCACCGGACAGACGGTGATCAATGAAACCGAAGTCGCCCAGCCGCAGCAGGTCGCCCTCAAAGTGCGGATCGCACAAATGTCGCGCAGCGTGACCCAGCAACTCGGCATCAATTGGCAAAGTGCCGCCGGTGGCGTGGCGATCGGCAAATTCCTGTTCGGCTTCTCAACGCTGGGCAGCCTGCTAGGCGCCTCAACCGCCGCATCACCCGTCGGCGGGTCGTTCAATCTGAACTTCCCCTCCACGACAGTCCCGATCGATGGTGTGCTCGATGCCCTCAATACCGACAATCTTGCCCATATTCTCGCAGAACCAACGCTGACCGCTCTTTCAGGCCAATCCGCCAGCTTCATCGATGGTGGCTCGTTTCCCGTGCCGGTGCCAGGTCAGAACGGGCAGGTGACGGTCGCCTACCAGAACTATGGCGTTCAACTCAAATTCAAACCGGTGGTGCTGAACAACGGCAGCATCATCCTGCATGTCGAACCAACCGTCAGCTCACCGACCACCCAAAATGCGTTCCAGATATCGGTCGCCGGCGAGTCGATCGTGGTGCCGTCACTCTCCACCCAATCGGCCTCCACCACCGTTGTCATCGGCAGCGGCCAGACCCTCGCGATCGCCGGCCTGTTGAGCAATTCGAGCAACCAGACCGACAATGCATTGCCAGGACTTGGCCAGATCCCCGTTCTGGGAAGTGCCTTCCGCAACGACAGCTACAACAAGCAGGAGGAGGAGCTGGTCATCCTCGTGACACCCTATCTGGTCAACCCGGTCGATCAGGCCGCCAAACTCGAATCGCCCGACACCGGCTGGACGACTCCGAACCAGCTTCAACGCATTTTTCTTTTCCGCACCAACGGCTCGGTCGCCCAGCAGACAACCCTGCCTGGACAATCCGGCTTTATTCTCCAGTGAACATCATGTCCTTCAGGTCCCTCGCGTTCATGACAAGTCTTGCCGCCATTGGTTTCGCATTGGCGGGATGCAGCCAGTTCGAACCGTTTCAACGCCAGGGGACCTGGCATGAAAATGATGCTCCGATGCACAATATCGCCGTCGAGCTGGTCAATCCCCATGACCTCTACAGCGGCTCCAGCCACCCCGTACTGACCGGCACGATCGCTGAAACCGCCATCGGATCAGTAATGGATGGTGCCGCGCCGTCCAGCGGCACGGCCGGTGCCGCATCCACAACATCCGCTTCATCATCAGGCGGCAGCAGTGGCGCCGCAACGAGCGGCTCAGGCGGAATGGGTGGTGCCAGTACATCCGGCAGCAGCGGTACTTCGGGAGGAGCCATGCAATGATGAAATTTATCCGGTCACGATCGACCTATGCGATCAACCGGCTTCGGCACGGTATCCCGACGAAAATCCCCAACGATCGATACCGCCATCTGCGCCATCAGTTATCCGCAACCCCACTATCCGATTGGTTCCGATTGTCCCGGCGCGTCCCGGGCCTGGCATCGATTCTCGTGGCCGGATCCCTGGCCGCATGCGCCAATCAGGCACCGACCATGGGCGAAACCACCATCGGCAATCAGACATTGAACGTCGCGCAATCGGCCCTCGCAGGCGGCAACCCCCAGATGGCGTTGACCGTCGCCAACGCGGTGCTGAAATCCAACCCCGACGATGCCGAGGCATTGATCATCCGCGGAGATGCGTATTTCGTTTTGAAAAACTGTGCCGCTGCAAGCGCGGATTACCAGAAGGCGCTACACATTTCGCCTCACGCCGTCGATGCCGAACTCGGGCTCGGTCGATGCGCGTTGCCGAACGATCCGCGCGCCGCCACCATCGATTTCACCCGCGCCACCAGCGATGCCCCGAAGAATGCGGCGGCCTTCAATGATCTGGGAATCGCTCTCGCCGACCAGAGTGAATTCACCGGTGCCGCGCGCGCGTTTCGCTCGGCGCTCGCCATCACGCCCTCAATGCAATCGGCCCGCGTTAATCTTGGCCTGACCCTTGCGCTCGCGGGACAACCTGGTGAAGGCGAAACCATCCTTGGTCCGATCGCGCGCAGCGCCGCGACCAACCCCCGGGTCCGTGCCGATTACGCCACAGCGCTCGCCTTGGCAGGACATCCATCATCGGCGCAACGAATCCTCCTCACCGACATGCCCGCCGTCGAAGCACAAGCAACGGTTGCACAAATGGACCGCTTGAAAAATCTGCCTGCCGCCGCCGCAATCCCCAAACCAACGCCCGGCTGATCGGCCCAGACCGCTCGATTTACATCTCATCCAATCTGCAGGCATAAACCATCCAGCGGCATCATTGATCATGCGTGCTGCACCATCCGGTGGGAGATCGACATGCGTCTTGCGGACGTCACGCTGTGAATGTTGGTCTCGATTCGGCGGAAACCATCTCGCGTGATGCCATCATGGCGCTGCAAACCCAACGGCTCGGAACGGCGCTGCGCCACGCCTACGATCATGTCGAACACTATCGGCGCGCCTTCGCCGCAGCGGAGGTTCATCCGGACGATTTCACGCATCTCGATGATATCGAACGCTTCCCGTTCACCATCAAGGACGATCTTCGACGCACCTACCCGTTCGGCTTGTTCGCGGTACCCCGTGCACAAATCCGCCGTCTGCACGCGTCGTCAGGCACCACTGGCAAACCGATCGTGATCGGCTACACCGCCGATGATCTCGACATCTGGGCCCAGCTGATGGCGCGATCGATCCGGGCGGCCGGTGGCCGACCGGGTATGATGGTGCATGTCGCCTACGGTTACGGTCTGTTCACCGGTGGCCTCGGCGCCCATGCCGGGGTCGAACGTCTCGGCTGCACCGTCGTGCCGGTCTCGGGCGGCATGACCGAGCGGCAGGCACAGCTGATCATCGATTTCGCACCTGACATTCTGATGGTCACGCCCAGCTATGGTCTCGCCATCCTCGACGAGTTCCGCCGCCAGGGCCGCGACCCGCGCGACACTGCTCTCAAATTCGGCATCTTTGGCGCCGAGCCCTGGAGCAATGCCATGCGCACCGAGCTTGAATCCGCCTTCGGCATCGAAGCGACCGACATCTACGGATTGTCCGAACTGATGGGACCCGGCGTCGCGCAGGAATGCGTCGAGACCAAGGATGGTTTGCACATCTGGGAGGATCATTTTTATCCCGAAATCATCGATCCGCTCACGGGCAAGGTTCTACCCGATGGCGAGCGCGGCGAACTGGTGCTGACCGGCTTGTCGCGCCAGGCCATGCCGATCATTCGTTACCGCACGCGCGACCTGACCCGGCTCCTCCCCGGCACGGCCCGGCCGGGCATGCGCCGGATGGAAAAAGTCACCGGCCGGACCGACGACATGATTATCCTGCGAGGGGTAAATCTGTTTCCGACCCAGATCGAGGCATTGATCCTCGCCACCGATTGGGGCACCGGCCATTTTATCATCGAACTGACGCGCCCGGCCCGCCTCGACGAAATGACCATCCATGCCGAAGCCCGACCCGATTATTGGGATGGGACCGGCCTTCATCCGCGCGCGCGCGAGCTGGAACACCACATCAAGGCGCGGATCGGCGTGAGCTCCACCGTGGCCATCGCGCCGCCCGGCAGCATCGAGCGCTCGATTGGCAAAGCCCGCCGGATCCGCGATCTGCGCCCGAAATAGTCAGACGAGTTGATTGGCCGGATGGTCACCGTCCAGCACCGCGTCGATCCCGTCCAGCGCCAGCATGCCCATCGCAGCCCGCGTCTCATGCGTGGCGCTCCCGAGATGCGGCAGCAGCACGACCGTCTCCATATCAAGATAACCAGCTGGCACCGCCGGTTCTGCCGCGAATACATCCAGACCCGCCGCCGCGACCCGACCGGATCGCAAAGCCGCGATCAATGCCTCGTCATCAATGGTCGAGCCGCGTCCGGTGTTCACCACGATCGCACCTGGTCTCAGCCGGGCGATGCGATCAGCGTTCAACCAGTGACGCGTCGCGGCACCGCCCGGCAAATGGATCGACAGCACATCGCACGCGGCCAGAAATTCATCCTCCCCGGCATAATAGGCGGCGCCATGCGCCTGATCCGCCGGCAGCGGAGTCCGGTTGTGATAGATCACCCGCATCGACAGGCCATCGACCATCCGCGCCAATGCCCGGCCGATCCGCCCCATGCCGAGGATGCCGAGGGTGCGGCCTTCGAGGCTCGATCCCAACATGAAATCCGGCGTCCAGCCCCGCCACGCAAGCGCGCGCACCAGGCGCTCCCCCTCGCCGGCCCGGCGGGCGGCCATCAGCATCAGGGTCAGCGCGATTTCCGCCGTCGCGAACGACAACACATCCGGTGTATTCACCACCGCGAGGAGGCTGGCCCGGGCGGCGTCCAGATCAATGTGATCGGTGCCGACCGAGAACGTGCCGATCACTTTCAAGCTGACTGGCATCAGAGCAATCAGCGCGGCGTCGATCCGATCCGCCGGCGTCACCAGAACCGCATCGGCCCCATCGAGCGCGGCCAGGAAAATTTCGGCATCGAAACCGCCCACCATGTCCAGGAACCGGGCATCATAGGCCGCGGCCACCCGCGCGGTGACGGTTGGCGGCATCGTTCGGGTTACTACCAGGCGGCGTTTCATGAGCCATCCTTCAGCGCCGCCAGCGCATCCTTGGTGTCGAAGTCGCGCAGCACGGCATCGTCCTCCATCGGCACCTCGGCGATGAGTTCGATATTCCGGCCGAGGATATGCCGCGCGCCGGCATCACCCTCGAGTGCAGCAATCGCCGCGAAGAACCGCCGGTCCCACAGCACCGGGTTGCCCCGCCGGCCGCGATGGGTCGGCACGATGATCGCCCGGCCCTCATCGGGATCGTAAGCGGCGATCAGCCGATCGAGCGCCGCCGCATCGACCAGCGGCATATCGCCAAGGCAGATCAACGCCGCCACGACATCCTCGGGCAAAGCCGCGATGCCGGCTTTGAGGCTTTCGGCCATGCCGTCACCGAACCGCGCCACCTCGACGAAGCGCACCGCCCGCCCGGCCAGCGCCGCCTGCACCAGATCCGCCTGATGGCCGGTGATCACGATCACCTCATCGGCGCGCGAGGCAAGCGCGTGATCGACCGTCATGGCCACCAGCGCGCGACCATCCGGCAGGGGAGCCAGCAATTTGTTGACCGGCGCGGCGCGCGACGATCGTCCGGCCGCGAGCACCACGGCAGCGATGCGGGGCGGCGATTTTGCCGTGCCACGCGGCACGCGCGGCGCCGGGCGTGGCGCGAATTCCTTGAGCAGCCCGCCGATCCCCATGCCAGCGATGGTTCGATGATCGATCGGCGCCCCGGCAAACACGCGGTCCAGCACGAAATCGATACCGTTCAGCTTCGGGCTGCGCGCGCAGCCCGGCAGCACGATCGCCGGCATTGTGCCGACCCGTCCGAAACAGAGCAGATTGCCGGGATCGACCGGCATGCCGAAACGCTCGATCGCCCCGCCCGCCGCAATGATGGCGGCCGGCGCGACATCCGCCCGGTCGGTCACCGCCGAGGCGCCGGCGATCAGAACGAGATCCGCCCCTGCCGCGCCCATCCGGCCGATTGCCGCGGCGATCGGCGCAACCGCGTGCGGGGTTTCGACCGGATCGAGCAGGCGCCCGCCGCGTGCGCTAACGCGGCGCCGCGTCGCCTCGATCGTATTGCGGATCGCGGCATCCTTGAGATGCGGCAGGCGTGACAGGACCAGCCCCACGATCAGCGGACGAAACGGTGCAAGCGTGATCGCCGGAGCGCGACCGAGACAAGCAGCGGCCGCGTCGAGTACGGTGGCCGCAACAGCGAAGGGAATGATCTTGAGGGTCGCCAGCATGTCGCCGGCGGCAACCGGCACGCCATCGGCCAGGGTCCCCAGCGTGATCGCTTCGTCGAGGGCGTTCAGCGCGATGATCGCGTCCCGATCGAGGCGAAGCAGGCCGGCCGCATCGGCGAAGACATTGACCCTGCCATGCACCGGTTCGGCAACGCGCAGCCCCGGTCCAGCCAGACACGCGCCGAGACGTGCGGCCGCCGCGGCTTCCGGCACATCATCGGGGGCGAGGCGCGCGACGACGATGCGTTGATAACCGGCCGCGCGCAGGGCACCGATCGTGCCGGCATCGAGCACGGCGCCCTTGGCGATCAACCGGTCTCCGGCTTTCAGACCATGGGCGAGAATGGCCCCGGCCAGATCGTCACGCAGCGGGGCCGCGCCGAAAATCACGGACGCGCCGGTTTGCCGCGCCGTGCGGCGACCATTTGCGCAATGATCGACAGGGCGATTTCCGGGGCGGTGACCGCACCGATATCGAGCCCGACCGGCGCACAGATCCGTGCCAGCGCCGCATCGGTGATGCCGGCATCGCGCAGCCGGTCGAGCCTTGCGGCGTGGGTTTTCTTCGAGCCGAGCGCGCCGATGTAGAAGGCATCGGACGCCAGCGCACGCCCGAGGGCCGGATCATCGAGCTTGGGGTCGTGGGTCAGCGTGATGATCGCGGTGCGGCTGTCGGGTTTGAGCGCGTCGAGCGCTTCATCCGGCCAGCTGGTATTGGTGGCAACGTCAGGGAAACGGTCGGCCGAGGCGAAAGCCCGGCGGGGATCGACCACGACGACGTCGAACCCCATCGTGGCCGCCAGCGGCGCGAGGCTCTGGGCGATGTGGACAGCGCCAATTATGATCGCGCGCGGTGCCGGGTTGCGCGATTCGATGAACCAGGTCTCGGCGCCGATCGTGACGACACCGGTTCTGTCGCCCGCCAGCATGGCCGCGGCTTCGGCGGCGAGACGGTCGGGCGCGTTGCGATCGGGCAGGATGAACGCCGCGCCATCGGGCAGACGGGTTGCGAAGGCGACCGGGCGGCGCTGGGCGGCGGCGCTTTGCAGGGCAACGATATGATCGCGCCTCACGTCAGCTTTTCCACAAACACCGAGACCTTGCCGCCGCAGGCGAGGCCGACCTCCCAGGCGCGTTCATCGGTGACGCCGAATTCGAGCAGTTGCGGCGTGCCGGTTTCGATGCTGCGCTGCGCGGCTTCGGCCACCGCTCCTTCGATGCAACCGCCCGACACCGAGCCCGCGATGCGGCCCGAACCGGTTACCGCCATGCGGCTGCCGGCGCGGCGGGGCGAACTGCCCCAGGTGCTGGTGACGGTCGCGACCGCAACCGTCTCGCCCGCGGCCAGCCAGTCGGCGGCGAGGGTGAGAATATCTTCGTTTTGTCCGCTCATGCGCGTCCCTTCCACAAACTTGCCGCCTGCAGCCGGGGTGGTGCCGCGCTCGACAGCGCGGTGACCAGGCCCCGCAGGCTTGCCAGATTATGCACCGGGCGGAACTCGTCCACAAACGGGAGCATCGCCCGGGCGCCCTGTGATTTTGGCGCGAAACCATCATAGCGCAACAGCGGGTTCAGCCAGATGACGCGGCGCGCCGAGCGATGCAGGCGCGCCATGTTTTCGGCAAGACCGACAGCGCCATCACGATCGAGACCATCGGTCACCAGCAGCACCACCGCACCCTGGGCGAGCACGCGGCGGGACCAGAGCCGGTTGAAATCACCCAAAGCCTCGCCGATGCGGGTGCCGCCCGACCAGTCGGTGACGATGCCGGCCACCTGGGCGAAGGCGATTTCGGGATCGCGCCGTTCGAGTTGGCGGGTGATATTGGTCAGGCGGGTGCCGAACAGGAATACGGTGACGCGGTCGCGATCGTTGGCGACGGCGTGCAGAAAATGCAGCAGGATCTGCGCATAGCGCGCCATCGAGCCGGAAAT
Source organism: Acidiphilium sp. (assembly GCF_049977125.1). Lineage (NCBI taxonomy): Bacteria > Pseudomonadati > Pseudomonadota > Alphaproteobacteria > Acetobacterales > Acidocellaceae > Acidiphilium > Acidiphilium sp. The sequence goes on from NZ_JBMFGY010000057.1 coordinate 16,794, forward strand.
ATCGCAAAGCACCACCAAGGGCGGCGGTTTGGTGATCGGGACACGGCGGGCAAGGTCGAGAATGTCGCCCGAATGGCGCAGCGCCTCGCGCATGGTGCGTTTCAGATCGACCCGGCTGCCACGGGCGGCGGCGCGGCAACGGCGGGTGCGGCGCTCATCGAGCGGCAGGGTCAGCCGGCCGATCGCGGCCTTGGCCTCGGCGATTTCGGCGGCGCTCATCGCTTCGAAATCGAGGGTTTCGAGCCGCTCCTGGGCCGAGGCGGTCAGGATCGCATCGATCTGCTGGGGTTGATCGGGGTCGGGTGGGCGGTCGCGCGATTTGGCGGCTGCCATGGCTTCGGCAAGGCGGCGCGCACCGGGCGAGGCACGCTCCTGACCGGGCGAGCGGCCTTCCATCTGTGCCAGCAGGGCTTCGAACGTCGCGGCTTCGGGGTTGCGCCAGAACACGGCGAAGGCTTGATCGAACATCGCCGCGTGCTCGTGGCGGCGCAGCATGACGGCGCGGAGGGCGGCGTGCATCACCCTGCGGTCGGTGATGTCGATCAGGGTGAGGGCCTGGGCGGCGGCGATCACCTCGCCCGGCCCGACCGGCAGGCCGGCCCGGCGCAGCAGCCGGGCGAAATGCATCACGTTGGCTGCCAGGGCGCCGGCCGGGGCGGCAGCGCTCATGCGGCGCGCACCGCCTCCTCGGTCAGGCGGGCGGCGACCTCGCCGCGGATTTTGGCGATGTCGTCCTGGTATTTCAGCAGCGCGCCCAACGTGTCGTTCACCGCGCCGGGGGCGAGTTCGATCTCGTCGAGTGCTGCCAGCGCCGAGGCCCAGTCGATCGTTTCGGCGACGCCGGGGAGTTTGAAGATGTCGGTGGTGCGGATGCGCTGGACGAAGGCGACGACCTGAGCCGACAGGAGAGCGGGCACGCCGGGGGCGCGGGCGGCGAGGATGGCGCGTTCGCGCGCGGCATCGGGGTAGTCGACCCATTGGTAGAGGCAGCGGCGGCGGATCGCGTCATGCACTTCGCGGGTGCGGTTCGAGGTGATCACGACGACCGGTTTGGTGGTGGCCGCGATGGTGCCGAGTTCGGGAATGGTGATCTGGAAATCGCCGAGCACCTCGAGCAGGAAGGCCTCGAACGGTTCATCGGCGCGATCAAGCTCATCGATCAGCAGGACGGCGGGGGGCAGATCAGGGTCGATCGCGGCGAGCAGCGGACGGCGCAGCAGGAATTCAGGCGCGTAGAGGCTCTGGCGCAACGCCGTACGGGAGGTGCCGGCGGTTTCGGCGAGGCGGATTTCCATCAGCTGGCGCGCATGGTCCCATTCATAGGCGGCGGCGGCGAGATCGAGCCCCTCGTAGCATTGCAGGCGGACCAGGCGGCGGCCGAGCTGGGCGGCGAGCACTTTGGCGATTTCGGTCTTGCCGGTGCCGGGTTCGCCCTCGAGGAACAGCGGGCGCTGCATGGTCAGCGCCAGATGCACGCTGGTCGCCAGCGCCCGATCGGCGATGTAGTCGCCACGGGCGAGCAGGGCGGCGGTTTCGGCGACCGATGCGGGCAGTGGCGATGGGGTCATCCGATGAACTTGGCGATGACGATGGCAACCACAACGATCGCGATGATCAGCGGAATCCAGATGCCGATCGGCAGGCCGGCGATGACGGGGTTGCTGGGGTCGTAGCCATGGGCCGCCGGAGCGTGGTCGTGCGCGTGATCGTCCATTTTATCCTCGTGGGGGGGGTGTGGTACCGGTACCGCCGCGGGGGCGACCAGCTCGGAAAATGTGGTGAAAAAGGTTTCGGTGTAGGATTTGGCAACCGAATCGATCAGGCGTGCGCCGAGTTGCGCCATTTTGCCGCCGATCTGCGCGGTGACCTCATAATGCAGCGCGGTGCCACCTGGCGCGTCGGACAACTGGACTTTGGCGCCGCCCTTGGCAAAGCCGGCAACGCCACCCTGCCCTTCACCGGAAATCGTGTATGAGTTCGGCGGATCGAGATCGGCCAAGGTGACGCGGCCGTTGAAGCTCGCGGAGATTGGGCCGATCTTGGCTTTGACCGTCGCGGTCATTTCAGTGTCGGAGAGTTTGTCGATGGTTTCACAGCCCGGAATGCATGATTTGAGCACGGCCGGATCGTTCAACGCCCGCCATACGGTTTCACGAGGCGCTGCGATCAGCCGTTCGCCGGACATGTCCATCAGGATTTTGCTCCTACACTTGTCGATCGTATCAACGGCCTCTTTAGTTTGACCCTCGCCGCCACGCAAATCGTCCTCGATCGCGCCGTTGCCCTGCTGCCGTTCGCCGGGATTTTGCTCAGTTTTGCCGTTCTGCCGGGGTTGACGCCGCGGCTGTGGCATCGGCGGATGGCGGGGATCACGTTGTCCTGGGTCGGGCTTGGGGTTGGTTTGACCGCGCTGCGGCTGGGACCGGGGGCGGCGGTGTCGGGGCTGTGGGTTGCGACGGTCGCGGATTTTCTGCCGTTCATGGCGATACTGATGGCGCTTTATACGCTGGGCGGCGGGGTGCTGATCGCCGGCGGGCCATGGGGGCGGCCGGGGGGCAATGCGCTTCTTCTGGCGATCGGCACGGTTCTGGCCGGCGTGATCGGGACGATCGGGGCCTCGCTGCTGCTGATCCACCCGCTGCTCGCCGCCAATGGGGCGCGGCGCGAACGGCGGCATCTGGTGCTGGCTTTCATGATTCTGGTCGCCAATGCGGGCGGTGCGCTCAGCCCGCTGGGCGATCCGCCATTGTTGATCGGGTTTTTGCGCGGCGTGCCGTTCCTGTGGCCGAGTTTTCACCTGCTGTTGCCGCTGCTGATTATCGCGGCGCCGGTACTGGCGGCGACCTACGCGCTCGATCGGCGGTTTGCGGCGGTGGAACCCGTGCGGCCGACCCAGCGGCTCCGGATCAGGGGCGGGTTGAACATCGGTTTGCTGGCCGGTTTCATCGCGGCCATCACCGTGTCCGGTCTGGCGCAGGGGCCGATGCTCGCGATCGGCGCGGCACGGCTGCCGGCGGCGCAGATCATGCTCACTGTTCTGGCGGTGATCGTGACGGTGGTGTCGGCGCGTGGCACGGCGGCGGGAATCCGCGCGCGCAACCGCTTCGCCTGGCCGCCGATGCGGGAGATCGGGGTGCTGTTTTTTGCGATTTTCGCCACGATTCCGCCGGTACTCGATGCGCTGCACAGCGCGGCGCTCGCCCCGGCGCCGGCGCTGTGGTTCTGGCTTGCCGGGATCTGCTCGGCATTTCTCGACAGCGCGCCGACCTATCTGATGTTCTTTCAGGCGGCGGGGGGCGACGCCGCCACTCTGATCGCGCCGCCGGCCCGGCTGTTGACGGCGATTTCAGCAGGTTCGGTATTTTTCGGCGCGCTGACCTATCTGGGCAATGCCCCAAATCTGATGATCCGGGCGATTGCCGCGCGGCGGGGCGTGCGGATGCCCGGATTTTTCGGATATTTCGCCGCGGCGGCGCTGGTTCTGGTCCCGTTGCTGGCGATCGAGACACTGGTGCTATTCGGTTGAAACGATCGGGTGGGCGATGACAGCGGGGAACGGTTTGCCGACATGGGGAGCGGTTCTTTTTTGCAAAAACGAGCCAAAACTGTTTTGACTCCGGGGCGGGGCGGAGATCCCGCCGATATTATTGCGATAACGTAACGATTTGGGCGTGCGAAAGCCGGTGCCGCCGGTCA
>NZ_JBMFGY010000058.1:0-19878 GCF_049977125.1 Acidiphilium sp.
TAATTTTGATCGGGGCGGCGCGGTGCGTCGCCCCGTTTTACGATTAGTCTATTTTATGATTGGAAAAAAAATCTGATGCTGTTGCATTGATTATTCCAATCTTGACCACAACGACGACACAAGCCTCTAAAAGACGAAGGCTTGGTCATTTCCACTTTGCAAGCCCGGATAATTCTGCTTGATCAGCGTTCCATGGATTGGTGAGATCATAAAATGACGTTCATGGCAGCACAGTCGCAGACAGCAAAGACCAACCGGTTCGCCCGTCTGCGCCGTTATCTCGCCGCCTCCCTCATCGCCCTGCCCCTCCCCGCCCTCGCCGCCGCGCCACAGGCCTGCGGCACCGTCATCGTCCCGCCCGGCGTCGGCCTCGGCACCCCCCCCGCTTCGGTGACCTCGCTCAACCCGTTCCTGATCAGCAGCGCCTATAACGGCGAAGCGTCGAGCCTGATGTATTACGGGCTGCTCTACATCAACCGAGACCATAAGATCGTCTGGCCCCGGAGCCTTGCGACCAAAATCGACATCTCAAACAACGATACGGTGTTCACCGTCACCATGAAGCCGTGGCAGTGGTCGGATGGCCGACCGGTCACGACGAAAGACATCAAATTCACTTACGATCTGATCAAGCGCCTTGGGCCGACCTATCCGGGCTATAATTCCGGCGGCGTTCCGAACCTGATCAAATCGTTTGACATTCTGGGGCCGGAGACATTTTCGATCACCCTGAAACATCCGGTCAATCCCGAGTGGTTCGAACTGACCGGCCTCGCCCAGTTCGTGCCCTACCCGGCCCACGCCTGGGGTAAATACACCATCAACCAGATGTGGCGCCATCAATCCGATCCCGATTTCTACAAAGTCATCGACGGCCCTTATCGCCTCGTGAAATACAAAATGGGCCGCTACATCGAGTTCGGCCCCAATCCGACCTATCAGGGCCACAAATCGCAGATCCGCCGCTTCATCATGACTTTTCTTCACTCCTCCGGTGCCGAAATCGAAGGGTTGCAAAGCGGCACGCTTGATATCAGCAACCTGCCGTTTTCGCTCTGGGATGCGGCCAGCCGGCTCAAGAATGTGCGACGCCTTAAGCTGACGCCCAATTTCGGCTTCCAGTTCATTCAGCTTAATTACAAAAACCCGACAGTGACGTTCTTTCACGACCTGAAAGTGCGGCAAGCGATGGCGGATGCGATCAACCAGAAACAGGTGGTCCATGTGCTGTTCCATGATGCAACCGAACCGGAGTACGGCCCAATCCCCGTCGTGCCCCCCACGTTTCTTCCCCCCTCCGAACGGGCAGGGAAATATCCGATCGGCTACGACCCGGCGAAGTCGCGTAAACTCCTCGATGAAGCGGGTTGGAAACCGGGTCCTGACGGTATTCGTGAAAAGAATGGCCGGAAACTCGCCTTCACGCTCCTGACCCCGTCCGGCGGCGCAACGTCCACACTTTGGACCGAAATCCAGCAGCAGGATCTCCGCGCTGTCGGGATCGACATGAAGATCCGCCAAGTCACGTTCAACCAGCTGATGGCGCTCGATTACCGGCCATCGACCTGGCAGGCGATGGCCTTCGGATGGTCCCTCGGCAGCTTCCCGTCCGACGCCGCCCAGCTCGGTTCCAAAGGCAGCTACAATCAGGAAGGCTACAGCGACAAAAAAATGGACGAATTATTGGCGAAGGTGACGACAACGCCCGGTCTCTCCGCCCTTTATGCCTATGAGAAATACGCGGTCGAACAGCAGCCGATCATTTTTCAGAGCGATACCGGCGTGGTCGTGCTCGCCCGCAAGGGCCTGCGAGGAATCCGCAAATTCATCAGCCCAACCGGCGGCTGGTCCCCGCAATATCTGCACTGGACAACACCGGACTGCGCCTCCACCGTCGCGGATAACTCGGCTCCATGAGTACCAGTCGCCACCGTACCGAAGGGACGACGCCATGCTGAGAATGATCACCCAACGGCTCGCCACCGCGACCGTATCGCTCGCCATCCTCATTACCATCGTCTTCTTCATGACCCACGCCACCCCCGGCGGTCCGGCCTATTCAATCCTCGGCCAAAAGGCGACGCCCGCCGCCGTGCATGAACTCAACGTCCGCCTCGGCCTCGCCGCCCCGCTCTGGAAGCAATACGTCATCTGGTGGTGGCATCTGCTGCAAGGCCGGCTCGGTTATTCCTATCTGCTCAACCGCCCGGTCACCCAGCTGGTCGGCGACTACATGATGAACACGCTGGCACTTTATATCGGCGCCATCCTGCTGGCACTGATCCTTTCGATCGGCCTCGGACTGATCCAGGGCGTCACTTACGGCCGCTGGCCGGGGCGGTTGATCGGGGCGCTGCAACTCTCGCTCTATGCGCTGCCGACGTTTTTCGTGGGCACCATGTTCATCCTGTATTTCGGGGTGAAATGGGGCGTCCTGCCGACCGGCGGCATCACCGATCTGCGCCTCGAACACCCCGGCCTACCCGATTACGCGCGCCATCTGATCCTGCCGGTTCTCACCGTCGGGCTGCTCGGTGTGGCCGGGTTGTCGCGCTATTTCGGCACCTCGGTGCATGAGGAACTCGGCAAGGATTACGTCCGCACCGCGCTGGCCAAGGGCCTCACCTTCCGCGCCGTGCTGTTCAAACACGTGCTACGCAATGCGCTGCGGCCGCTGGTGACGATTCTCGGCCTGTCGTTCCCGGGGATTTTCGCGGGATCGGTGCTGGTCGAAACCGTATTCAACTACCCCGGCCTCGGCTACCTGCTCTGGCGCTCCGCGCTCTCGCAGGACTACCCGGTCATTTCCGCCATCGTCCTGCTGATCGGCGTGCTCACCGTCATCGGCAATCTGCTGGCGGATCTGGTCAACGGCCTGCTCGACCCCAGGGAGCGCTACGAATGAGCAATTCACTCGCCACCGCCGTCACCGCCCCCGGCGGCGCGCTGCGCCGCTCCGCCGCCGAACGCGCCGCCATGTGGCTGGGCGATCGCGCCACCCTGGTTGCCGGCATCGTCCTCGCGGTCCTCATCGTCGGGTTCAGCCTGCTCGGCCCTTATCTCTACACCGCCAGCCCCTACGCCATCCACGGCCACCACGCGCTGCAAGGCCCCAGCGCCACCTTCCCGCTCGGCACCGACCAGATCGGCCGCAACGAACTCGCCCGGGTGATCGCCGGTGGCTACGCCACGCTCATCGTCAGCATCCCCGCCGCCATCCTCACCTTCCTGCTCGGCATCATCTACGGCCTCGCCGCAGCACTCAGCCCGGCCTGGCTCGATAAGGTGCTGATGCGCGTGCTCGATGCAATCCTCGCTCTGCCCGGCCTCGTCGTGCTGATTTTTTTCTCGGCCCTGTTCACGCCGGGCAATTTCGAGCTGATCCTGCTGCTCGGGCTGACCTCATGGCCCGGTCTTGCGCGCATCGTCCGCAACGAGGCGATCGCGCAGCGCAACCGCGATTTCATCCTTGCCACGCGGCAGTTCGGCGGGGGTACCTGGTATGTCGCGCGGGTGCATATATTGCGGGTGATGGCACCCATTCTCGTCGTCAACGCGACCTTCCTGGTCGGTGATGAAATTCTGGCGCTGTCCGGCCTCAGCTTCCTCGGCCTCGGCGTCCAGCCGCCCTACACCAGCTGGGGCGGCCTGTTGCAAACCGGTCTCAACCTGATCGCGCTCAACCCGTGGTGGATGATCCTGCCCGCCGGCCTGTTGATCTTTCTCTCGATCATGGCGGCCAATCTGATCGGGCAAGGTCTGCTCGCCCGCTTCGGTGCCGCACGATGAGCGAGGTTCTGTCGCTCGAACATCTTTCGGTCGCGCTCAAGCGGGGCCGTGGCCGGCCGATCGCGGTGCTCGATGATATCAACCTCACCGTCAATGCCGGAGAGATGACCGCGCTAGTGGGGGAAAGCGGTTCGGGCAAGACCATCGCCTCGCTTGGCGTGATCCGGCTGCTGCCGCGGAGTGCGGAGATCAGCGGCAGGGTGATGCTCGCCGATACCGATCTGACGGCTCTCACCGAGTCTGAAATGCGCAAGGTGCGCGGCCGTGACATCGGCATGGTGTTCCAGAACCCGCTCTCGGCGCTGAACCCGACCACACGCGTCGGCAACCAGATCGCCGAGGTTTACCGGCTCCATACCGGCGAGACCGATCGCGCCGCCCGTGCGCGTGCCCGCGATCTGCTCGGCGAAGTCGGCATTCCCGATCCGGCCGACCGGCTCGATGATTATCCGCACCAGTTCTCCGGCGGCATGCGCCAGCGCGTGATGATCGCGATGGCGCTGGCCTGCTCGCCCAAATTGCTGATCGCCGATGAGCCGACCACCGGGCTCGACCTGCTGGTCGCCCGCCAGATCCTGACGCTGCTCAGCCGGTTGCGCCGCGAGCATCGGATGGGCGTGCTGTTCATCACCCATGATCTGTCGATCGTCGAGGAGCACGCCGATCAGGTGCATGTGCTCTACGCCGGCAAATCGGTCGAATGGGGCGCCGCGCGCAGCTTTTTCGCTCAGCCGCGCCATCCTTACAGCCAGGCGTTACTCGGCGCGGTGCCGCGACTTGGCCAGACCCGGCTTGCCAGCATTCCCGGCAATCTGCCGGACCCCGAAACCCGGCCACCCGGCTGCCGCTTCGCACCGCGCTGCGCCTTCCGCGAAGCCGCTTGCGAAACCGCCTACCCCATGCCGGATAGCCTGGGCGGCACCAGCTTCGCCTGCCGCCGGGGGCGCGAGATCAGCCCGACCGCCATGCTCGATGCCGTCATGGAACCGCCACCCGCCCCCGCGGTGATCTCGCGCGACACCGCCCTCGAAGTCACGTCGCTCGGCGTCGATTATGAGCGTACCGCGACCAGTTTTCTTCAAGGTGTGCTCGGCCGCAAGGATAAGATGCGCGCGCTTGATGATATTTCATTCACGCTTCGCCAGGGCGAATGTCTCGGCATCGTCGGCCAGAGCGGTTCCGGCAAATCAACCCTCGGTCGGGCCGTGCTTCAAATGATCCCCTACCATGGTCACGTGATTTTGAACGGCGAGGCGTTCGATTCGATGCCCCGCGCCCAGCGCTCCCTGGCGAAGCGACGCATCCAAGTGGTGTTTCAGGACCCGAAAGAGTCGATGAATCCGCGCATGAGGATCGGCGATATCGTCGCCGAACCGTTGAAACTGGCCGGAATGCGCGGTCAGAGCGCCCGCATGGCGCATGTGGCGGCCCTGCTCGACCGCGTTGGCCTGTCGGACCGTATGCTGAACCTGTTTCCCGGCTCAGTCTCCGGTGGCCAGGCGCAGCGGATCGCGATCGCACGCGCGCTGGCCACCAATCCTGGCATAATCGTGCTTGACGAGCCAACATCGAGTCTTGATGTTTCAACCCAAGCACTTTTATTGAACCTTTTGAAAGATTTGGCGCGTCAAGATGGTTTGAGCTATATGCTGATCAGTCATGACATTGCCGCAGTCAGCTATATGGCCGATCGGATCGCCGTTTTGAACGGTGGCGCCATGGTCGAATTCGGTACCGCACAAGACGTGCTCACCCGCCCGCGTAACGCCTACACACGAGAATTGATTGCTGCCTCACCCCATTTCCGCGCCAGGCCAACGGCGGGATCACACGATGTTAACGAATTCAACCCATCAACCGCGCAACCGTCCCCCCTGCAGGCCGCGACCGCTCAGACCAAGGAGTTTAACCCATGAATGAAATTGTCCGCCTTGTCCTTCTCACGGGTGGCCTCCTCGCCGTGATGCCCATACTGCTGCTGATCACCTTGATCGTCGCCTTTGAGCGACTCTGGTTGCTGAAAAAGACCATCAACGCCGGCAGCCGTATCCATGCGCGACTCCGCAGCCTTGGCTATGGCAACGCCGAGGGCCTGCGCGAACTGGCCGAAGCCAACAGCAAAACCCTGCAGGGTCATCTGATCGTCACCGCTCTCGCCTCGCGCGGGGAAACGGCCGACGAACTTGATTTCCACCTCGAGGAGGAAATCATGGACGCCATGCCGCGAGTCAACCGCGGCCTCTGGATTCTTGATACATCGGTCACTCTCGCCCCGCTGCTCGGGCTGTTCGGCACCATCATCGGCATGATCCAGGCGTTCAACGTGCTCTCCCAGCACGGCGGTCCCGCCAAGGTCACCGGCGGCATCGCCGATGCGCTGATCTCCACCGGCGCCGGCCTTCTCATTGCGATCATCGCGGTCTATTTCGTTAACTACTTCAACTCCCTTGCCCAGCGGATCACCCAGCAACTCGAACTGATCAAGGTCATGCTGATCAACCGCTTCCACACCCGCGGCCTGTCCGACGGGGTCTCCGAAGGTGGGGCCACCATGGCGCAGACCCGCGCCACCGAATACACCGCCGCGAGGGTCTGATCATGCGCCGCAGACATCCCCCCCAGGAGCGGGGACGACCCCGCCTCGAAATTGTTCCGATGATCGACATCATGATGTTTCTCCTGGTGTTCTTCGTCATGATTGTCCTGAAGATGATCCCGGATTCCGGCGTCAAGCTCCAGCTCCCCGGCGCCTCGACCGCCAACGAGCTGAAACCGACCCAGATCGTCATCATGATCGATCCGAACGGTGGCCTGCACGTCAAGAACCAGTCGATCACCCGCGCCGGGCTGACCACCTATCTCACTGGCCTGTACGACACGAAAAAGAAGATCGACGTGATCATCGCCGGCGACAAATCGGTCAAATACGAGCGCATCATGCAGGTGATGAACTCGGTGCGGAAATCCGGCATCACCGATGTCGGGCTTGCCACAAAACACTGAACCGGCAGCCGCAGGGGTTCCTGCGGCAAACGATCTGCTCGCGGCGTTTCTGGCCTATCTGGCTGGCGAACGCCGCGCCGCGGTCAAAACCATCGCGACCTATAGCGGCGATCTCGCTGAATTCCTTGAGTTTCTGACCCACCACATCGGCGCCCCACCCCACGCGAATGATCTTGCATCGGTGGCCCTGGCCGATCTGCGCGCCTATCTCGCCAGCATCGCCAACAACGGCATCGGCAATGCGACCCGCGCCAAGAAACTCTCCGCCATCCGTAGCTTCTATCGCTATCTCCGCCTTCGCCATGGCATTGCCAACGAAGCCCCCGGCCTGGTCATGACGCCGCGCGCTCGAAGGCCTCTGCCGCGCGCCCTGACCATACCCGATGCCCGATCAGTGATCGACGACCTTGGCGATACCGCAACCACCCAGGCCATCGCCGCGCGTGACAATGCCTTGATGGCCCTGCTCTATGGCGCCGGTCTACGCATCAACGAGGCACTCTCGCTGGATTGGCGCGACCTGCCACCAGCTGGCGCTCCGTTGATGGTGCGCGGCAAAGGCAGCAAACACCGCATCGTGCCGCTCCTGGATGCCGTACGCTGCGCTCTCGCCACCTGGGCACGCCATCATCCCGCCCCCTCACCGGAATCGCCCCTATTCCTCGGCGCGCGCGGCGCACGCCTGAATGCCGGTGTGGTACAGAAACACCTGCGCGACTTCCGTCGCGCCAACGGCCTGCCCGAACACGCCACACCTCACGCGCTGCGCCACTCCTTCGCCACGCATCTTCTCGCGGGCGGTGCTGATCTCCGCGCGATCCAGGATCTACTCGGCCACGCCAGCCTCTCAACCACCCAGCGCTACACCGATGTCGATACCGCGCAACTCCTCGCCGTGTGGCAACAGACCCACCCGCGCGCCGGCGGTTAACTGCCGGAGGCCTCGATGGCGAGACATGCCGCAGATTCGATGCTAGTTTTGTCGAATATCGACAACGGACAGACATCATGGTTTTCCCTTCTCGTTTCGAACATCATTGCGCCGTGATAACCGGCGGAGCCGCCGGCATCGGCCTCTCGGTTGCCAATCGAATCATCGCCGAAGGCGGTAAGGTTGCGATCTGGGATCGCAATCAGAGGGAAATCGACGCCACGATCGCCCGAATAGGCGACCGCGCGATCGGTATCGCGATCGATGTCACCGACTATCGGGCCGTTGAGGCGGCGGCAGCGGCCACCCATGAGAAATTCGGCGCGATCGACAGTCTGGTCACCAGCGCCGGCATCACCGGACCGAACATGACGACGTGGACTTATCCGGTCGAAGACTGGCATCGCGTCATCGCGGTCAATCTGCACGGCGTCTTTCACGCCACCAAGGCTGTGGTGCCCTATATGTTGGCGACAAATTCCGGTCGGATTGTCAACATCGCCTCGATCGCCGGCAAGGAGGGCAATCCGAACGCATCAGCCTACAGTGCCTCGAAAGCCGCCGTGATCGGCCTGACCAAATCACTCGGCAAGGAACTCGCCAAAACCGGCATTACGGTCAATTGCGTCACTCCCGCCGCGGTTCGCACGGCGATTTTCGACCAGATGACTCCGGAGCACATCGATTTCATGCTCTCGAAAATCCCGATGGGGCGATTTGGCACTGTCGAGGAACTCGCCTCACTGATCTGTTGGTTGGCATCGCCCGAATGCTCGTTCACAACCGGCGGCGTGTTCGATATTTCGGGAGGGCGCGCAACCTATTGATTTTGCGGTGCAGTACGAAAACCCCATTACAACCTAAGGTAAACTAAATCCATTATCCTAAATTGTGCTGGTGTGATGAGTACAAGTCATGGTATATTCTCTCGGTTTCACGTTGGGTGAGGCCTATATTTAAGATTGCAGTATTCACAAGTTAAACTGAAAATTAATTTGCCGTAAGTTAACCTCATTTGCGCCAGATAAAGACAAACAGAACTCGTTCTCGTCGAAGAAGGATTTTTGGTTTGTAAAGGGAGCACGTTTTGACCGCTCGTGTGCTGATTGTCGATGATATCGCGCCCAATGCCCGGCTCCTCGAGGTGCGGCTGACCAGCGAGTATTATGAGGTCAAAACCGTCAACGATAGCCGCGATGCCCTGGCGATCGCCCAAGTCTGGCAGCCGGATGTCATTCTGCTCGACGTCATGATGCCCGGCCTCAATGGCTTCGATCTCAGCTGCCAGATCAAGAGCCTCTCATCAACCGCTCATATCCCCATCATCATGATCACTGGCCTCAACCATGCGCGGGATCGCGCGCAGGGCCTGCAGTGCGGGGCCGATGAGTTTCTGACCAAACCGATCCATTACGAACTCCTGCTTGCCAGGTTGCGCGGCATCATCCGCTTCAAACGTCTGCGCGATGAATGGCGCGGCCGCGGTGCAACCGCGATGACACTGGGATTAACCATCGGACGACCGGATGATATCTCGCACCACCGCGCGCGCGCATTGGTGGTGGACGATCTGACAACGCGGGGGATGGAAATTCAGCAGGTTCTGAGTGCCGCCAACATCGATGTCATCGCGGCGCGTAATGAAGCCGAGGTCTATGATCATATCAGGGGCAGCACATTCGATCTCATGGTCATCAGCCTGTCGCTGCTGGGGGTCGATCCCCTCCGGCTGGTGGCGCGCTGCCGGGCCTGGGCCGAATCGCGGGATACGCCGCTGCTCCTGATCGCTGAACCCGATCAGCGTGATATCATGATCCATGCACTTGATCTCGGCGCCAACGACTGTCTGATCCTGCCGCTCGATGCCGACGAACTCACGCTTCGCGCCAACAACCAGATCCGCCACAAACTCTATGAGGAATCGCTGCGCAACGACGTCGGCAGCGCCCTCAAGCTTGCTGTCATCGATCCACTGACCCAGCTGTACAATCGCCGTTACCTCAGCTCCCATCTGGAACGTTTGTGCGACGATCCGTCTGGCAGTGGTTTCGCCGTGATGATCGTCGACATCGATCATTTTAAGACGATCAACGATCAGTTCGGTCATCTCGCCGGCGACAAGGTGTTGCAGCGCGTGGCCGACATTTTGCGCCGCAACCTGCGCACCAGCGATCTGATCGCGCGGTTCGGCGGCGAGGAATTCGTTGTCATCATCAACGGCCTGACCGACGAACGCCGAGCCGCCGCGATTGCGGAAAAACTGCGATCGACCATCGAAGCGCTGACCTTCGATTTCACGACCCGCGTGACCGCAAGTGTCGGCGTCACCCTCAGCCGTCCGCCCGCCAGCGCCGAAGCCCTGCTCGGCGAGGCCGATGCAGCCCTCTACGATGCCAAACGCGCCGGGCGTAATCTTGTGTCGTTGTATCGGCTTGTGCCGGATCATACACCCTCATTATCACAGGAAGCCGGACCATGACCGGACGCGTGCGCACCGCCTACGCCAGCGATCTCGATGTGATGGCCGCCGTTACCGCCTGCCGCGCGCGATTGAACGACGAGGCGCCCGATCTGATCCTCGCTTTCGTCGGCGGCAAGCACGACCCGACCGCGACGCTGCATGCCATCCGGTCGGTTTTCGGTGATGTGCCGGTCACCGGCGGCTCAGCGGCGGGCGCGATTACCACTGACGGATTTGGCTATACCGGATTCGAAATCGGCATGATCGCGTTTCGCGGTGCCGATGTGACACCGATGGTCGTGCTCACGCGCGATCTCGAAGGCGGTGAAACCACGGCAGGCCGCGCCTTGGGGCAGGTCGTGCGCGATCACACCCGCGATGATGCGGCGGTTTTGATCCTGTTCGATAGTGTGGCCAGCGCCGCACCACTCCGCCTGCACCCGGCCAGCCAACTGATGGCCGGATTTCACGACGGCCTCGGCGACCGGCGGCTTCACGTGATCGGCGGCGGGCTGCTGACCGACATCAATATGTCCGATGGCTGGATGATCGCCGAGGGCGCCATCTGCAAACACGCAATGGCGGCGCTGATCTTTCCGTCCGGCATCCAGGTATCCACCGCGATACTGCATGGTTGCCGTCCGGTCAGCAGTTTTATCGAGATCACCAAGATCGATGGCGCCGAAGTCCTCGAACTCGATGGTGAACCGGCGCTCACCGTGATCGAGCGGATGCTGGGGCTAGAGCTCGGCACCACCAGCGGCCAGCAACTCTCCCTGATCGCGACCTTGGGCCAGAAACAGGGTGACCCGTTCGCCCCCTATGACGAAAACAATTACGTTAATCGGCTGATTTTGCACGCCAATCCGGATCGCCGGTCGATCACCCTGTTTGAACCCGATTTCGCCGTCGGCACCCGCGTGCAGATCATGAGCCGTGATAATGCGCTGATGTTGGAATCGGTCGAACGCGGTGTCGCCGAATTGCGCGGACGCGTCGACTCTGAAGATTGCCTGTTCGCCCTCTATATCGACTGTGCCGGTCGCGCCAGCGTGATGAGCGGCGCGACCACCGAGGAAGCGGATCTGGTGCTGCAAACCCTGGCGCTATCCTGCCCGTTCATGGGGTTCTACTCAGGGGTCGAAATCGCCCCCTTCGCAGGCAATTACAGCCGCCCGCTCGATTGGACCGGCGTATTGAGTGTCTTTCAGCACGCCACCTAGCCATGAACGACCAGGGTGTCAGCCGGGATCAACTCGAACGTGAATTGTTGTATTACCGACGGGAATACAACGACATCGGTGCCCGGTTGTTCCGATTACAGGAGGAGAACAGCCGAGTCGCGCGTGAAGCCCGGCGCAATCGCATCGTCGCGAAACTGGTCCGCGAGGCCTATCTGATCATCGGCAAGGAAATCCAGCCTCAAAAAATCGGTGCCCTGATCCTGGCGATCATCGCCGATACAGCGGTGTGCGATCGTGCCGTATTTCTGCTCAACACGACCGACCAACCCGACCGCTTCACCGTCGAACATGCGTTCGGGGCGGCAACCGCTCACGAATTGACAATCGTATCCCCACCCGGTTTCCTCTACACAACCGCAAGTCAGCCAGCCCCCCCGGCGAGCCTGCCGATGACCGTCCTGCTCGGTGTCCCCTATGTGTTATGGGCCTACGATCCCGGCCAGGGCCGCGCCCTGCTGCTCGGCAACCGAAGCGAGACCAATGTTCACCGCGCGTTCGAGGCGGGCGATCAGGAACTCGTCGAAGTCGCCCTCGCCGTCTATATTGACGTGTTGATCCGAAAATTCGCCGAGGCGGCGCTTCGCCAGGCCAAAAAGGTTGCAGAAGATGCGAACACAGTGCGGGCGCAATTCCTAGCCACGCTCAGCCATGAATTCCGCTCTCCACTCGAAGCGGTGATCGGATTTTCAGAACTGTTGCTGCAAACCGAACCGCGCGCGCCAACTCCCGAACAGCGGACCGAATTCGCGACCCAGATCCTCGATTCCGGGCGCCGACTGCTGGCGCTGGTCAAGGATA
This sequence comes from Acidiphilium sp., assembly GCF_049977125.1. Lineage (NCBI taxonomy): Bacteria > Pseudomonadati > Pseudomonadota > Alphaproteobacteria > Acetobacterales > Acidocellaceae > Acidiphilium > Acidiphilium sp. The sequence goes on from NZ_JBMFGY010000058.1 coordinate 12,227, forward strand.
TTCTGGATTTTTCTAGTTTCGAAAACGCCATACCGTTCATGCGCCAGGCCTGGGTTCCGGTCGCGCAATTACTACAGAACGCAGCGCGCGGCCTTGCACTTGAAGCCAGCGCACACGCCGTTCGGATCGATATCGATCAACCCGACCCAACCTGGTCAATCTTGATCGATTACGAGCGATTTCGCCAAATCCTGTCCAACCTGATCGGCAACGCCATCAAATTCACCGCGCCGGGTGGCACCATCACAGTGTCCGCCCGCGTCACCGACGATCAGGGTATCAACATCAGCGTACGCGACACCGGCATCGGCATCAAACCGGACGACATCTCTCGTGTGATCGAACCGTTCGTGCAACTCGCACGGGAGGGAGAACACCGCGCCGGCGGCGCCGGCCTCGGTCTGCCGATCGCAAAACAACTCACCGAAGCGCACGGCGGCACCTTGCGGATCGACAGTATCGTCGGCGTCGGCACCACCGTGACCATTGCCCTTCCCGCCGGATCAGCCCGTTCAACCAATCCGGCGTGAGGCCTCACCCCAAAAGATCCGCAGGCGCTCGCGCCATCGCCGCAAAATTTTCATCGACCGCGCGGAACAATCCCCAGGTCTCGATGTAATTCAGCGGAAACCCCGGGCAACCTGCTTCGATGTCCATCTGCCGAGCATGCACATAATTGGTCCAACGTTTGCCCGGCCGGCGATGATGAAAATCATGGCACGGCGCATCGCCCACAAGCACGAACAGACGGACGAATAACTGAACCGTCAGCATATTCGCCCACCACCCGCTCCACGCTGCGAGTCCACGAAAACTGCGTGCATTGTGGCGCGGCGGAAAGAGCCCGGGAAACACCCCCGCCGTCGCCTCACAGACCAGTTGCTTGCCGCGTAGCGCGATAATATCAACGGAGGGGAGCCGATGTTCACACAGAATCCGGAATACCGTTGCAATCTGGAGCAGCACGGTAACCGGCAATACCCAGGCGACCAGCACCACGATCAACATATGGGTCAGCGCAGCACCGATCAGAAGAGCCGCCCACACCCCGATTCCGATCAGATTATGCGACCGTTCGTGCGACGCAAGACTTCCCTTGATCCGCTTCCACAGAAACCGGCCATGGAACACCGGCGAAACCAGCAGGGTCAGCAACTGCCGCCACAGGGCACGCCGGTCGAGCGCCGTCCGTAGATCGCAGATACCAACAACGAAGTCGGTGAATTCATCCTCGTCGGTAAACAGTTTATTGGCGTTATGGTGCAGCATATGTTCTTTTTGATACACATCGAAATGCTTGAACAACAGCACCGCCGAAACCAGCCGGCCGACCAGTCGATTGCGCTCACGCGTGCTGAACACCGTGCCATGCGAGCAGTGATGAAAGATAACAACCTGAAACAGGCCAAGTCCTGAACTGGTCGCGAGCAATCCGGCGAACAGCAGAAGCCAGAACAAGGGTTGCGCCGCGCTCAACATTGTCAGCGTGAGCGCCGAGACGGCACAACCACCGATCACCAGCCCGATCGCTTCGGCAACATAGGTGATCGGCTTTCGTGGCGAGGCTGGTTCACCCGGTGCCGGCTTGGCGGTCAGCCACGTCAGAAATGGCTGCACCGCCGCTGGCAGGCGCATCGCCATGTCCACGCGTGGATCGTTTCGGGTCGGCACCGCGATGGATGCGCTCTCTGGAGAGAGAGGAAGATGAGAAACATGCATGTGATGATGATCCTTTTCAGTTACAAAATTGAGTTGATGAGCATTTTTGTGTCGTTTAGTCAGCATAGTTCACGCCAAGGTTGTATAGCACGCCTATAATAAACATCTTGTGATTTAAATCGGTTGAATTTTCGGAATGAATTTTGGACGCAAAAAATTCAAAAATGCGCAGGTCGGCTGAAATGTCCGGTACGGCCTCGTCACAGGCTAAACCGAGAGGCGATCCGCCACCTCTTAAGAGGTCGAACCACTTCAACGTGACGAACCGTCGATCAACTTAATGTGATGAAGCGCGCATTCACGGCTGACCAATAGTGCGGCAAATCGCCGACAATACGAAATACTACATAAAGACTTATAAAAAGAATGAATTATTGCGCATTGTTACAGTATCACCGGCCCTTACTGTCGCGCGTCGCCAAACCAGAGTGTTGATCAGTCGCCGCTGCCAACGTCTCCCGCTTCCACGCATCCCCGAACTCACGATCGCGTAAACACGCCCAAAACGCGATCCTGCCGACATCAACGTGAGTTATCGCCATCGTCACGCGTGAAACCGCATCGAGGATCGCATTCGTCTGCATCCGGGTATCACTTGCATCTTTAGGTCGACCGGATCGCACCAGCGGGTTACGTGTCGAAAAACGCCGGCCACCGAACCGCTCAATCCACCCTTCGGCGTTGAAAGCTCGCAAACCATGGAAATCTGGCAACCCGCAACCCGCTATCCTGACCCCGCCATCGAAACGCTTGACCCCAGTTTCGCCAAATATCGTCTGTTCAGCGCGTCGATCGAACGCCTCGCCACGGGCATGCGCTGGGCGGAGGGTCCGGTATGGTTCGGCGATGGCCGCTACCTGCTCTGGAGCGACATACCCAACGACCGAATGATGCGCTGGGATGAAACCAGTGGAGCCGTATCGATTTTTCGCCAGTCATCCCACCACGCCAACGGTAATACCCGCGATCGCCAGGGGCGGCTGATCACCTGCGAACATGGCGCCCGACGGGTCACCCGCACCGAATACGACGGCACCATCACCATTCTGGCCGATCATTTCGAGGGCAAACGCCTCAACTCACCCAACGATGTCGTGGTGAAATCCGACGGCAGCATCTGGTTCACCGATCCACCGTTCGGCATCGCGTCTTACTACGAGGGCAGCGTCGCCGTCGCCGAACTCACTGCAAATGTTTACCGGCTCGATGGTGTGACCGGCGCTCTCAGCATCGTCGCCGACGACGTGGCCGGCCCAAACGGACTTGCCTTCTCCCCCGACGAAACCCGCCTCTATATCGTCGAATCGCGCGCGACCCCACATCGCGGCATCCGGGTCTTCGATGTCCTCGACTCGAACCGCCTGACCAACGGCCGCCCGTTCATCGACGCTGGCCCCGGCGGCACACCGGACGGTATCCGCTGCGATACCGATGGCAATCTCTGGGCCGGGTGGGGCATGGGCACCGCGGCGCTCGACGGCGTCATGATCTTCAACCCCTCAGCCGATCCGATCGGGCGAATCGCCCTGCCGGAACGCTGTGCCAACCTCTGCTTCGGTGGCACAAGGCGCAATCGCCTGTTCATGGCCGCGAGCCACGCGATCTACGCCCTGTATGTCAACGCCCAGGGCGTCGCCGGCGGATAGAGCGATATGCGATTGAGTTGACGCGGCAGCGGCAATATAATCGCATGAAATCGCTCGAAAAAACATAGAACTAGAGCGTTAAGCTGAAAGCATAACGCTCTAGTCCCTGGTTGATTGAATACGACACACAGAGGCAAGATGGCGTCGCCGGTCGTCACGTTGCGGCCGAGAGAATCGCGCGGCGGATCAGCGTGTCAAAGAGAGCAAGTTTATAGGAATTCCGGGCAAAAGCCGTGGCACCGGTAAGGGCCAGCGTTGCGGCACGGCGGGCGGTCGTCTCGTCGATCCGCTGGCCAACCAGCGCCGTCTCGCCATCACGCGCGCGGTAAGGCACCGCTGCCGCCGCGCCCAGAATGATCGCTGCCTGGCGGCAAATCCCCTTGTCGTCGCAGTCGAGTACAACAGCAACATCCGCCAGCGGCCAATCAAAGGCGGCGCGCTCACCCAAACGCACATATGCCATCCGCGCCCTCGCCGCCGGTGGCGCCAGCAGCACGGCCGTCATGATTTCATGCGGATTAAGATCAGTCTCCCGCTGAACGTCACGATCGGTGCCAATAAAGAATTCCTCAAGCCGGACCTCGCGGGTGGTTCCCTCGCATGAGGCCAGTTCGACCCTCGCACCGAGCGCAACCAGAACCGTCGCCGGCGTGGATGGATGCACAATCGCGCAAACACGATTGTCAAAAATCGCGTGATACTGGTTTTCACCAGCAATCGCGAAACAATGCCCACCCCCCTTGCGCAGACAATGATAGGCCGACGAACGGAAATACCAGCAGCGCGGTCGCTGCAACAGATTGCCCCCAAGTGTTGCGACATTACGGATTTCCAGGCTTGCCGTTGCCGCCAGCGCCTCGGCCAGCGCCGGGTAGCGCGATCGCACCAGCAAATGATCCGCGACCCTCGCAAGCGTCGCCATCGCCCCGATCCGCAGATCCCCCGCATCGCTCTCGACAATCCCGTCAAGACCGGGAACCGAGGCGAGACTGAGCAGCGCCGCCGGGGTCAGAAGCGCCTCCTTGAGGAGGTCGAGCAGATCGATACCACCGGCTTTGACAACCGCCACACCTTCATGTCCGGTCAGATCGACCGGCGCGGTCATCGCCTCGGCAACGGTGATGGTCGCAGCGGCGGCGGCATCCGCGAGCGTCTGGGGCCGGATCAGGGCAAAACTGTTCATCATGACGGCAATCGCGCCGAATTGTCGCCAAGGGCCGCGAGCACCGCCGCCGGCGTCATCGGCAGGCTGCGCAGCCTGACACCGATGGCGTTATAAACCGCATTGGCGATGGCCGGCGCCGTCGCAATATTCGCCGGCTCGGCGATACCATAGGCATCGGTTGCATTTTCACCCTGGTAATTTTCCAGAATGATGACCTCGATATCCGGCGTATCCGCCGGCCCGGCCAGTTTATAGGCCTCAAGATCGGCATTGAGCATCCGGCCGGAGTGGCGGTCCAGGACGCGGGTCTCGAACAAGGCATAGGACATGCCCATCAACACACCCCCCTGCACCTGACTTTCAAGTTGCTTCGGGTTGATCGGACGTCCGCAGTCATGCACGGCAACGACCCGCTCCACCTTGATCACACCGGTTTCAGTATCGACTGCGACCTGCGCGAACTGCACCCCACCGAGGTCATGCCGTGCGATCGCGGCATCCCCCATGCGACGGCGAAATCCACCATAATCATCGCCACGCGCCGCGGTGGCACCGATCTGATCGGTCGGCAATCGCGCCGCAACCTCGCCGAAATCCAGACCGCGCTCAGGCTGGTCACGCAGCATGATGCGCCCGGATGCGGCGATCAGATCGGCAGGGGCCGCGTTCAGTGCAAGCCCCGCCTCGCGCAACAACATCTGTAACACCTGCCACGCGGCCGTTCGCGCCGGCGGCGTGATCGAGGCGGTGGTGCGACTGCCATAGGACGGCGGGCCCGCCGGAAAATCAGTATCCCCGATCCGCACCGCGATCTGTTCCGGGCGCAGTCCGAGCACCTCGGCAACCACCTGGGCCATGATCGTGCCGACGCCGGTGCCAATGTCCTGCACGCCTGAACGCACCTCGACCGAACCGTCGCGCATCACCCGCACCTCGCACGCCGCGTTGGTCTGCACATTGGCCGGCCAGAGCGACTGCGCGACGCCGATGCCGCGCTTGACCGGACCCGGATCAGAGCCAGGCGCGTGCCGTCCCGCCCAACCGATGCGCAACGCTCCCAGACGGCGCTCCTCACGCCGCACCGGACTGGGATCGATCCGGTCGCGCAGCACCAGAGCATCGATCGCAAGACGTTCGGCGAGTTCATCGACCGCCTGCTCGACCGCCCAAGCACCCGGCGTATTGCCCGGCCCGCGCATTGCAGACCCGGGACCCGCGTTGGTGAACACATCGTATTGATCCGATGCGAAATGCGGGACGGCGTACAGGGTTTCGGCGAAACCGCCGATCCCGGCCCCCACCGCAACGCCCGCGGTTCCGTAGCTCACGACAGAAACCGCCGTCAGTGTGCCGTCGCTCCGCGCCCCGATCCGCAGATGTTGCGTGGTCGACGGCCGGTTGCCGGTATCCATCTGCTCTTCCATCCGGTCCAGCACCAGCCGCACCGGCGCACCCGCATCGCGTGACAAGGCAACGGCAACCCGTCCATAGGTCCCGAGCGATGATTTGGAGCCAAAACCACCCCCCATGCCATCGACCACGACCCGAACCCGGCTGAGCGGCAGATCAAACGCCTCGGCCAACTCATGACGCACACCGGCGGTGAACTGGGTGGACATATGCACGGTCAGACCATCGTCCTGCCAATCCGCAACGATCGCATGCGTCTCCATGCAGCAATGCGTCTGCACCTGCGTTGAATAATCGGCCTCGACGATCACTGAAGCCGCGGCGAAACCAGCCGCCAAATCGCCGCGCTCGCGCCGCGCCGGGCCACGCACATTCCCCGCGAGAGCAAGACCAGCCGCCGCCGGAAAGCCCGACGGATGCCCCTGCGGCGCCGATGCCGCATCATGGACCAACGGCGCCCCCGGCAGTCGGGCCGCGAGCAGATCGACCACGAAAGGCAACGGATGATACACAACTTTGATCAACCGCAGCGCCGCCTCGGCATCCGCCCGCGATTCAGCCGCCACCGCGGCGACCGGCGCCCCGATATAGCGCACGACCCCGGTTAGCGGATCACGCGGCCGGGCAATGATCTCGATGGCGCGCACCCCTGCATGACGCATCGCCTCGGTCGTATCGATCGAGCTGATCTCGGCATGCGCCAAGGGCGAGCGCAGCATCGCCGCGTGCAACATGAAGCGAGGACCGACATCGACGGTAAAGCGCGTGGCACCCGTCACCTTGTCGCGACCATTGCTGCGCGGGGCCGACCGGCCAACGACCGCAAGTGCCGCATTGGGCGGCCACGGCGGCGGTTCGTCCTGCGGGACCTGCCGCGTCACGGTTGCAAGACCGACACCGAGAATCCCGCAGGGAAAGACCTCGCTCCGGCAGCCGTCATCGACGGTCATGAACCTATCCCTCGCCCGGCCGCCACCGCAAGAGTCGCCGCGATGACATGCGGATAGGTGCCGCACCGGCACAAATGCCCGCTGATCGCCGCCTTGACCTCATCCTCGGTCGGATTCGGCGTGCGCGCCAGCAAAGCCGCGCACGCCATGATCATACCCGGCGTGCAGAACCCGCACTGGATCGCATCATGCCCGATGAATGCCGCCTGCACCGGGTGCAGCGCGTGACCCACCGCCAACCCTTCGATCGTCGTGATCTGTCGCGCGCCAACCTCGACCGCCAACATCATGCATGAACAAACCGGCGCGCCATCGAGCCAGACCGTGCAGGCGGAGCAGGCCCCGCGATCACAGGCGATCTTGGTACCGGTCAATCCCAATCCGTCGCGCAACGCCTCAGCCAAAGTCGTGCGGGGTTCGACCCGCACAATCCGGGCGCGCCCGTTCACCATCAGCGAAATCGGCATACCCGCCGGCCCGAAATCCGGCCCCACCGATCCAACCGACTCTGCCGGCTCCGCTTCGTTCATCGACATCTCTGCGCGCACCTGAGTGTAACCCCAAGAAAATCAACGCTACGATCGATCATCCCGCACACCCACCCTCAAACGAATCGTATCGCTCCCGACCGCTCCGTGAGTGTGCTATACTTCGGCAAGGTTCATCCCGCCTTGATCAGGATCAAGCGACTCGTCAGACGGCTTCGAGCACGTGAATGACCCGACCGGCGATCAGCTCCCGTGCCTTAGAGCGATATGCGAT
>NZ_JBMFGY010000059.1:0-19807 GCF_049977125.1 Acidiphilium sp.
CCTTCGTGGAGGTCACATGCCATCTTGCGTTCCGTTTGACCAGTTGGAAATCGGCCAGAGCGCCTCGCTCGGCAAAACCATCACCGAGGCCGACATCCTGCTGTTCTCGGCGGTGTCGATGGATACCAACCCGCTGCACCTCAACGAGGAACTGGCCGCCGAAACCCTGTTCAAGGGCCGGGTCGCCCATGGCATGCTGTGCGGCAGCCTGATTTCCGCGGTGCTCGGCACCGTGTTGCCGGGGCTGGGCACGATCTATCTGACGCAGTCGATGCGGTTTCGCGCCCCGGTGCGAATCGGCGAGACGGTGACGGCGGTGGTCGAGGTCGCATCGCTCGATCACGCGCGCAAGCGGGCGACGATGCGAACCCGCTGCCTGGTGCGCGGCAAGGTGGTGATCGAGGGCGAGGCCGTGGTGATCCCGCCGAATGCGGCTGTGGTGGCGGTGGCTGAACATCCCCGCGCCGCCGAATGATCCGGCTGGTGCGACATTGGCGGGAGGTCCCGGCCGCCGCGCGCGGCGCCTCGATCGCGCTCGGTAATTTCGATGGGGTGCATCGCGGCCATGTGAAGGTTCTGGAGGCGGCGCATCTGGCCCGGCCGGACGCACCGCGCGCCGTGCTCAGTTTCGCGCCCCATCCGCGCGAGTTTTTTCGCCCCGACGATCCACCGTTCCGCCTCACGCTGGAACCCGAACGCGCGGCGGCGCTGGAGGCGCTGGGGGTGCAGATTCTTTACGAACTGCCGTTCGACCGGGCGTTTTCGGCGCTGACCGCCGATGAGTTCATCACCGAAGTGCTCTATCGCGGGATCGGGGCGGCGCATCTGGCGTGCGGGGCGGATTTCGCGTTCGGCCATCGGCGGGGCGGCGATGTCACGCTGCTGCGCGCGCGCGCCGAGGCGCTGGGCATCGGGTTGACCATCGTGCCGCATCTCGATGATGCCGAAGGGCCGATTTCATCGACGCGCATCCGCCGGCTGCTCCAGGATGGCTATCCCGAACGGGCGGCGGCGCTGCTCGGCCGGCCGCATGTGATCCGCGGCGTCGTGGCGCATGGCGATGCGCGGGGCCGCACGATCGGCTTCCCGACCGCGAATATCGCGCTGGGCCGCCATCTCGAACCGGCGCGCGGGGTCTATGCCGTGACCGCCGCGCTTGCCGATGGCGCCGTGGTCAAGGGGGTCGCGAATATCGGGCGGCGGCCGACCGTGGCGGAAGGCGCGATCGCGCGGCTGGAAGTGCATCTGTTCGATTTTGCGGCCGATCTGTACGGCCAGGAAATGGCGGTGTCGCTCCAGCATTTTCTGCGCGACGAACGGAAATTCGAGAGTTTCGAGGCGCTCAGGCAACAGATCGCGCGCGATGCGGAGCACGCCCGCCGCCTTCTGGACAATCCACTCCTATAAGATCAGCCGGCTTGCGGGTGCAGAACCACCAGCTCAGCACCCTCCTCGACCAGATCGCCCACCGCGCACAGCACCGCGCCGACCACCCCGTCCGCCGGTGCCGTGATGCGGAACTGCACCTTCATCGCCTCGATCGTCACCAGCAACGCGCCGGCCATCACGGCGTCGCCTGGCGTCACCCCGATCGCGATCACCCGCCCCGGCATGGTGCTCACGATCCGCCCCTCGACCGCGCCGGCATCGCCGGTCGCGGCGAACGGATCGACCACGCGCAGCGCGTGACGATGGCCATGGTCGAACACCACGATCAGACCCTCCCGATGCAACGCGGTCAGGGTCGTTGTTGCATCGCCGATCGTCACATCCAGCCGATCCGGCATCGCTGCGATAATCGTGGCCCGGTACCGCGCGCCACCGTGATCGAATGCGAACCCGCCGTGATCATCGGGATACACCCGCACCGGATGCAGGTCACCCGCCGCCGCGAAACCGACATCCTGATAGGACGGCCCGTTGAGACGCCACGCGCCGCGCGTGGTCCAGGGCGAATACGGGTCGGAAGCGGTCTCGTGGCGCGGCAGGTCATGCAGCCAGCGATGAACGGCGGCGGCGATCACGGCGGGCGATGCCGGCGGCGGCGGCGCCAGCAGGGCGGTCTCATGCGCTGGGATGAAGCCGGTATCGAATCCGGAGGCAATGAAATCGGGCGCGGCCACGATCCGGCGCAGCAGCGCCAGATTGTTCCGCACGCCATCGATCTCGAACCCGTCGAGCGCCCGACCCAGATGCCGCAACGCGCCCTCGCGGTCCTGATCCCAGGCGATCAGCTTGGCGATCATCGGATCGTAATGGATCGAGACCGCATCGCCCTGGCGCACCCCGGACTCGATCCTGACATGGGTTGAGGCTTCGGGCAGACGCAAATGCCGGATCACCCCGGTCGAGGGCGCGAAATCGCGATCGGGGTCCTCGGCATAGATCCGCGCCTCGATCGCATGGCCGGTGCGCTCGATTTCGTTCTGGGTCAGCGGCAGCACCTCGCCGGCGGCGACGCGGAACTGCCATTCGACCAGATCGAGCCCGGTGATCATCTCGGTGACCGGGTGTTCCACCTGAAGGCGGGTGTTCATTTCCATGAAGTGGAATGCGCCGGCCTCGGTGATGAATTCGACGGTGCCGGCCCCGACATAATCGATCGCGCGGGCCGCCGCGCAGGCGGCTTCGCCCATGGTGAGGCGCTGGGCCTCGCTGATCAGCGGGGCAGGGGCCTCCTCGATGATTTTCTGATGCCGGCGCTGGATCGAGCAATCCCGCTCGAACAGCGAGACCACATTGCCATAGGTGTCGGCGAAGACCTGGATTTCGATATGGCGCGGTCGGGTCAGGTATTTCTCGATCAGCACCCGATCGTCCCCGAAGGCCGCACCGGCCTCGCCCTTGGCGAGATCGAGCGCGGCGATGAAATCGCCGGGGTCGGTCACGATCCGCATGCCCTTGCCGCCGCCCCCGGCCGAGGCCTTGATCAGCACCGGATAGCCGATGATCGCGGCTTCCGCGGCAAGACGGTCCGGCCCCTGATCATCGCCGTGATAGCCGGGCACCAGCGGCACGCCGGCGCGCGCCATCAGCGCCTTGGCCGCGGCTTTCGAGCCCATCGCGCGGATCGCCGCGGCGCGCGGCCCGATGAAGATCAGCCCGGCCTCGGCGCAGGCCTCGGCGAAATCGGCGTTCTCGCTGAGAAACCCATAGCCCGGATGCACCGCCTGCGCGCCGGATTGCCGCGCCGCGGCGATCAGTGCCGCGATGTCGAGATAGCTCTCACGCGCCGGGGCCGGCCCGATCGCGATGGCGGCATCGGCCAGGGCGACATGGGCGGCACCCCGGTCGGCCTCGGAGAACACGGCGATGCTGCGGATTCCCATGCGCCGTGCGGTGCGGATGATGCGGCACGCGATTTCGCCGCGATTGGCGATCAGAACGCTGGTGAACATCATCGCACCGATCAGTCGTTCAGCCAGGCGGGGGGGCGCTTTTCCAGAAACGCGGCCAGACCCTCGCGCCCCTCCGCCGAGGCGCGATGGTCCGAGATCAGCCGCGCGGTCTCGGCGATCAGCGCGGCATCCACCGGCCGGTTCGCGACATCGATCGCCAGCGCCTTCGCCGCCGCCTGTGCCTGCGGGCCACCCCGCCGGATGGCCGATAAAATCGCATCCCTGAATCCGGCGACCTCGGCGGCGGGCAGCACCTCATGCACCAGACCGATCCGCCGGGCGGTGTCGGCATCGAAGCTCTCGCCGGTCTGGAAATAGCGCCGGGCGTGGCGCGGGCCGATCGCCGCGATCACATAGGGGCTGATCACCGCCGGGATCAGGCCCAGCCGCACCTCGGAAAAACTGAACCGCGTATCGTCGCAGGCGATCACGATGTCGCAGCACGCGACCAGCCCGATGCCGCCGCCGACCACCGCCCCCTGGACCAGCGCGATCGTCGGCTTGGCCAGCCGGTCCAGCGCATGCATCAACCGCGCGAGGGCCTGGGCGTCCGCCAGATTATCCTCGGGCGAATAGGTCGCGCTGCGGCGCATCCAGTTCAGATCGGCGCCGGCGGAAAAACTGCGGCCCCGGCCTTCGAGCACCATGGCATGAACCGAGCGGTTCGCCGCGATCCGGGCGATCGTGTCGTTGAGCGCGCCGATCATGACATCGTCAAACGCGTTGTGCAGCTCAGGCCGGTCGAGCGCCACGGTGGCGATCCCGAACCGATCGATCGAGACGTGGATCGGACCGTTCATGGCATCACATCCTGAACAGGCCGAAATGCGTCGGCCGCGCTGGGGCGTTGAAACTGGCGGAAAGACCAAGGGCGAGCACCATGCGGGTGTCGGCCGGGTCGATGATGCCATCATCCCACAGCCGCGCGCTCGCGTAATACGGATGGCCCTGGGTCTCGTATTGCGCGGCGATCGGGGCCTTGAACGCCGCTTCCTCCGCCGGGCTCCAGGTGCCGCCCCCGGCTTCGATATTGTCGCGCCTCACCTGGGCCAGCACCGAAGCCGCCTGGCTGCCGCCCATCACCGAAATGCGGGCGTTCGGCCACATCCAGAGGAAGTTCGGATCATAGGCCCGGCCGCACATGCCGTAATTGCCGGCGCCGAACGATCCGCCGATGATGATAGTGAATTTCGCGACGCCCGCGGTCGCGACGGCGGTGACCAGCTTGGCGCCGTCCTTGGCGATGCCGCCGGATTCGTATTTGCGCCCGACCATGAAGCCGGTGATATTTTGCAGAAATACCAGCGGAATGTTGCGCTGGGCGCAGAGCTCGATGAAATGCGCGCCCTTGAGCGCCGATTCCGAGAACAGCACGCCATTGTTGGCGACGATCCCGACCGGATAACCCCAGATATGCGCGAAGGCGGTGACCAGCGTGGTGCCGTAACGCTGCTTGAACTCGTCGAACGCGCCGCCATCGACGATCAGACGGATCACCTCGCGCACATCGTATTGCGCGCGCGGATCGGCGGGGATCACGCGATACAGATCACGCGGATCGCCCGGTGGCGGGCGTGGCGGGCGCAGCGCCGGGGCGGCGGGCCTCGCGATGTTGAGATCCGCGACGATCCGACGCGCGATGCCGATCGCATGAGCATCGCTCTCGGCAAAGTGATCGGCGACGCCGGACAAGCGGGTATGAACATCGGCGCCGCCAAGCGCCTCGGCGGTCACGATCTCCCCGGTGGCGGCCTTGACCAGCGGCGGACCCGCGAGAAAAATCGTGCCCTGCTCGCGCACGATGATGCTCTCGTCGGCCATCGCCGGCACATAGGCGCCGCCCGCCGTGCAGGAGCCCATGACGAGGGCGATTTGCGGAATCCCGGCGGCGGACATCTGCGCCTGATTGAAAAAAATCCGGCCGAAATGCTCGCGATCGGGAAACACCTCGTCCTGGTTCGGCAGATTAGCACCCCCGGAATCGACCAGATACAGGCAGGGCAGGCGGTTCTGCGCGGCGATCGCCTGCGCGCGCAGGTGTTTTTTCACCGTGATCGGGAAATAGGTGCCGCCCTTCACCGTCGCGTCATTTGCGATAATGACGCATTCCCGGCCGCTGACGCGACCGATTCCGGTGATGATCCCCCCGGCGGGCACCGCCTCGCCATACAGATCATGTCCGGCGAATTGGGAAAATTCGAGAAAGGGCGAGGCCGGGTCGATCAACAGACGAATGCGGTCGCGCGGCAGCAGCTTGCCCCGCGCGACATGCCGCGCCCGCGCCGCATCGCCGCCACCCGTGCGAATCCGTGCGACATCCTCGGTCAGCCGATCGACCAGCGCCTGCATCGCGCGCTGGTTCGCCTTGGCCTCGGCCGATCGTGCATCGATCATCGAGCGAAAGCCGCTCACCGCCCTGTCCGCAGCGACATCACTGGACTGAGTCTCCCCTTCGACACGTCCTTGGTTATCCCCCGTTTGCCGCCGGGCGGCAAGGTGCGCGCGGCCGCGCCGCCCCGGTGGATCAACGCCGCCGTGAGGTTGCCGATCGGAGCCTCAGGCGGGCCACAACCAGGCGGCGCCACGCACCCCCGATGAATCACCGTGCATGTTGCGGCGGATCGGCGTGTCGAACGTGTCACTGATGATATAGGGTTTCATCAGGGCAGGCACGTCGCGATACAGATGATCGAGGTTGGACAGACCACCGCCCAGCACGATCACGTCGGGATCGATGATGTTCACGATCATCGCCAGGCCGCGGGCGAGGCGCTCGGCATGGACCGCGAGGGCGCGGATCGCCCGCTCGTCGCCCGCTTCGGCGCGGGCGGGCAGACCGCCGGCGTCGCGGGCGCCGATACCATCGGCTTCGGCGGCCAGCGCCGGCCCGGCGACATAGGTTTCAAGGCAGCCGATCTTGCCGCACCAGCAGCGGCGCATCGGCATCTCCTCGGCGCGCGGCCAGGGCAGCGGGGTGTGACCCCATTCGCCGGCGATGCGCTGGCGGCCTTCGAGCACCTGGCCGCCCACGACGATGCCGCCGCCGCAGCCGGTGCCGATGATGACACCGAAGACGCAGTGCTGCCCGGCGCCGGCGCCGTCCGAGGCTTCGCTCATCGCAAAGCAGTTGGCATCGTTGGAAACCCGCACCGGCCGGCCGAGCCGGGCCTCGAGATCCTTGTCGAACGGATTGCCGTTCAACCGCTCGGAATTGGCGTTCTTGACCATGCCGGTCGCCGGGCTGATCGTGCCGGGAATGCCGATGCCGATGCCGCCGGCCCGGCCGAGAGCGCGCTCGGTGCCCGCGATCAGGTCGGCGATCGTCTCGATCGTGGCACGGTAGTCGGGTGGGGTCGGAACCCGCACCCGATGCTCCAGATCACCACTGGCCATCAGGGCCGCGATCTCGATCTTGGTGCCGCCGAGATCAATGCCGATACGATACGTCATGGTCCATCCTGTCCGTTTCGTTATTCGGGCCTCTATCTCCCGTATGATGCTCTTGCTCAAGAGGGGGCGACGCGCCACGATAGCGCCGATGGCGGAAACAATGGTCGATGCGCGATTCCTGAAAGGCCCGATGCCGGTGCTGCGCGCCGCCCGTGTCTTGCGCTCGCTCGATTCGGGCGAGCGGCTGCGGTTGCTGGCGACCGATCCCGGCACCGTCGTCGATGTGCGCGATTTCTGCCGTGACAATGGTCACGCTCTGCTATCATGGAGCGAAATGAAGGGCGTACTGAGCTTCACGATCAGATGCGGTCGGTCGCCCCAATCCACGGGAGGATAAATCTGCCATGCCGGTTGCCCTGATCACTCACCCCGATTGCTTCGACCATGACACCGGGCCGCACCACCCGGAGCGCCCGGCGCGGCTGCGCGCGGTGCTTGCCGCCCTCGAACAACCGGAGTTCCAATCCCTGTTGCGTGAGGCGGCACCCGAGGCGCCCGAATCGGCGATTCGCGCCGTCCACCATGAAGCCTATGTCGATGCGATGTATGCGCTGCACCCGGGCCCGGATGAAAAAATCCATCTCGATGCCGATACCATCGCCAGCGAAGGCACGCTGCGCGCCGCCCTGCGCGCCGCCGGCGGCTCGATGCGCGGGGTCGACGCCGTGCTCGAAGGCTGGGCGCGCTGCGCCTTCGTCGCGGTGCGGCCACCCGGTCACCACGCCGAACCGGACCGCGCCATGGGATTCTGCCTGTTCGCCAACGCCGCCATCGCCGCCAACCATGCCCGCACCCACGGCTTGCGCCGGATCGCCGTCGCCGATTTCGACGTGCACCACGGCAATGGCACCCAGGCCATTTTCGAAACCGACGCCGATCTGTTCTACGCCTCGTCCCACCAGTTTCCCTGCTATCCGGGCAGCGGTCGGCCCAGCGAGCACGGTGTCGCCGGCAATATTGTGAACGCGCCGCTGGCGCCTGAAACCGGTTCCGCCGAGTTCCGCGCGGCATGGCGGGATAATCTGATCCCCGCCCTCGACCGGTTCGCCCCCGAGCTGCTGATCATTTCGGCCGGGTTCGATGCCCACAAGGCCGATCCGCTGGCGCAACTTCATGTCGAGACCGAGGATTTCGCCTGGCTCACCACCGCTTTGATGGGTGTCGCCGAACGTCACTGCGGCGGACACGTGGTTTCGCTGCTCGAAGGCGGCTACGACCTCGGCGCCCTCGCCGCCGGCACCACCGCCCATGTCCGCGCCTTGATGCGGATCTGATCCGCCGCTATCGGAGGCGAAACCAGGGAGTTTTCAGCATGGCGACCACCGGGCCAGAAACCGATACCGCGATCGCGTCACTCAGCTTCGAAGACGCCCTCGCCGAACTCGAACGCATCGTGCGCGGCCTTGAATCCGGCCAGCAAAAACTCGAAGACGCGATCACCGCCTATGAACGCGGCACCGCGCTCAAGCGCCATTGCGACGCCCGCCTGGCCGAAGCCGAAACCCGCGTTCAGGCCATCGTCACCCAGGCCGACGGCAGTCTCGCCTTGAAAGACGCGCCGTGACCCGCGCCTCCGCGCAACGCCCACCCCGAGCGGCGATCCGGCCGCGGATTTGGAGATGATTGATCATGAGTGAGGTGATGCAGGGTGTGGCGCTGCGCGATGGATTGACGGGTGCGGCGGCGCTGATCGAAACCGAGCTGGATGCGCTGCTGCCGGTGCCCGAGGGTGAGGAGCATCGTCTGGTCGAGGCGATGCGCCACGCGGTATTGGGCGGCGGCAAGCGAATGCGGGGATTTCTCGTGATCGAGACGGCGCGGATGTTTTCGGTGAACATCACCTGTGCGGCGCGGGTGGCGGCCGCGGTTGAGATGTTGCATGCCTATTCGCTGGTGCATGACGATCTGCCGGCGATGGATGATGATGATCTGCGGCGGGGCAAACCATCATGCCACAAGGCGTTCGACGAGGCGACCGCGATTCTGGCGGGCGATGCGTTGCAGACCCGAGCCTTCGAGGTTCTGGCCGAGCCTGACACCCATTCGGACCCGGATGTGCGGTGCGAGCTGGTGTTGGCGCTGGCGGCGGCTTCGGGTTCGCGCGGCATGGTGGGCGGGCAGATGATCGACATCGTCTCCGAGGGCAAGCAATTGTCGCCCCCGTTGATCACCCGGTTGCAGGCGCTGAAAACCGGTCGGCTGATCCAGTTCAGCGCCGAGGCCGGGGCGATCCTGGGCCGGGCGTCCGGACCGCAGCGCCATTTCATCGCCGCCTATGGGCGCGATCTGGGCGCGGCGTTTCAAATCGCCGATGACATCCTCGACGCCGTGGGGTCCGACGCGACACTGGGCAAGACCGCCGGCAAGGACGCCGCGCAAGGCAAGGCGACGATGGTGTCGGTGATGGGGCTCGATCGGGCGCGGATGCAGGCGGAGCTTCTGGCCAAGCAGGCCGCGACCTATCTCGACAGTTTCGGCGAAAAGGCGGTGCTGCTGCGGGCGCTGGCGTCCTACACGGTGACGCGCCGGAATTGAGCGCGCCGCGCCGGCGGGGCGGGCGATCAGGCGCGGCTTAGAGCGTTATGCTTTCAGCTTAACGCTCTAGCTCTATATTTTTTCGAGCGATTTCATGCGATTATGTTGCCGCTGCTGCGTCTACTTAATCGCATATCGCTCTAACGAGAGACTCCCCTGTTTCATGATGTATCGGATACGGGCATCGGCGATGCCCGCGATCCAGGCGATGCCGATCAGGCCGACGAGCAGGACGCCGCCGACCAGCGGGTGGTGAAGCGCGGTGTCGCCGTGGCGGCGTTCCCAGCTGTTGAGCAGCAGGATGACCGGAAAATGGATCACGTAAATCGGGTACGAGATCAACCCGAGACCCTTGTAGGCCCTGACCAGGATCGGGTGCGACGGGGCATTGAGACAGCCGAGCAGCACGAGCGCGGGTGAGGCGAGCAGGACGAAGCCGATGTCGAAACCGATACGACCATTGCCGGTAGGATCGGCGAGCATCAGCGCGGCGAGACCAGCCAGCAGCCATGGGGAGGCAACCCGGATGTGGCGCATGGTGAGGTGAAGCCGGTACAGCATGACCCCGAGCGGAAAGCTGAAGAACACGCGGCCCAGAGCCCAGAGCGTGGAGGGCCAGGTGGTTCCCTGGTCGATATGGCCAAACATCACGGTCTGCGCGATCACCGCGATGGCGGCGATCGCGGTGATCAGGCGCAGCGCCCAGGTCAGCGAAAACAGCGAAGTCGCGTAGATGATATTCGCCACCAGCTCATAAAACAGCGACCAGGCCGGAACATTGAGCGCAAAGATATTCTGAAACAGCGGCGCCGGGATCATGAACAAGGCGGCCGGCACCGCGATGGCAAAATCCTGGACGGTCCATTGCGCGGCATCGTGCTTGATGAACAACGCGGCGGCGATGGCCAGGATGGCGAGCGAGGTGCCGGCGAGATAGAGCGGATACAGGCGGAGCAGCCTGATCCGCATGAACGCGAGGGGGCGCAGCCCGTTCGCCAGCCGGGCATCATAGGCGTGCGCGATCACGAAGCCGCTCAGGCAAAAGAACAGATCGACCGCCAGATAGGCGCTTCTGGGATAGAAACCGCCGAAATAGGCCTTGGCGTGAAACATCACCACAGCGATCGCCGCGATCCCGCGCATCCCGTCCAGCGTGGTGTAATGACGCGTGTTGCTCACAGGCCCGGCTCCGCAGCTTCGCTCAGGATTGTTTATGCCCCGATCGACGCGGCAACCGCGAGGGAAAATTGATCGGGCTTTGTATCAAGATCGAGACCCTTGAGCCCAACCGGCCCGTGCGCGCGGGGCGATTGATCAACCTGTCGTGATGACGCCTTGAAATGGCGGTGGGCGGGGGAGCAGCCTCACCCGAACGTGCTTGCCCGGTCAGCGCCGGTGGCGTAGCCTCGCGCTACAAAATGAAAATAATTTTGGGAACGGAACGCCCGAGGATCGTCGCTGCCATCACCAGCGGGGTCCTCACCAGGGATCGGGTCAGGCTCGCCGCCGTCATCGTGGCGGTGATGGTGGTGGGCGTTGGTGCCGGTCATGCGCAGACGGTACCCGCCCAAGGGGCGACGCCAGGGACGACTCCAGTTAGCGCCCCGATCAGCGCGCCGGTTATTGTGCCGCCGGCGCCGCCGGCGCGGATTCACATCCGTAAAATCGTCGTCAATACCTCGCCTCTGGCCGACAGCGGCATCAATATCGCGAAATTCCCCGCGCTGGTGCAGGTGCTCGACAGTCACGACCTCAGCGCCGGCGGGACCGCCAATGTGGCGCAGGCGCTCGACCGCCAGGCCGCCGGCGTCAACCTCGTCAACAGCCAGGCCAACCCGTATCAGCCGAATATCATCTATCACGGCTTCGAACTCTCGCCGATCCAGGGCACCCCGGCGGGGTTGAGCGTTTATGTCGATGGCGCCCGCTTCAACCTGCCGTTCGGCGACCTCGCGATCATGAGCGCCCTGCCGGATGCCGCGATCCGCTCGCTCACCGTCGAGGACGGCAATCCGCTGTTCGGCCTGAACGCGCTTGGCGGCGCGGTCGATATCGCGATGAAGAACGGGTTTAGCGATCATGGCGGCGAGATCGAGATCTCCGGCGGCTCGTTCGGCAAGATCGACGGCAATTTTCAATACGGTGTGCAGCATGGCGATGTCGCTGGCTATGTCGATCTGCAGGAACGCCACGAAGCCGGCTGGCGTGACCTGCAATCCTCCGATCTGCAGAATTTCTATGGCGATCTCGGCTGGCGCGGCCCGCATGCGACGCTGCACATCAACGCGACGCTCGCCAATTCCGTCCTCAACGGCCCTGGTACCGTCCCGATCCAGATCCTCGCGATCGACCCCGCCGCCCAGTTCACCGGCCCCAACCTGATCGCCGACAAATACGCCAAGCTCGGCGCCACGCTGAACGCTCAACTCACCACGGAGACCTCGATCCAGGGTGTGCTCTATTACGATTACCTGCTCGAACATCTGGTCAACGGCAACGGTCCGAACGATCTGCCGTGCGGCGCCGGACCCGATGCCGGTTTTCTCTGCCAGGGCGGACCGGGCAATCCGGTCAGCACCACGCGCGGCGGCGCGCCGATCCCGAATTTCCTGCCCCAGCCCGATGCCGCGGGTTATGATCAATATGGCCAGCTCGACCTGAACTCGACCAACACCAATGGCTACGGCGGCTCGATCCAGATCTCCAACACCACGCCGGTCTTCGGGCTGCACAATCATGTCATCGCGGGACTCAGCTACGATGGCGGCTTCACGAAATACGACGCCGCCGCCTACGATGGCGGCATCACCACGCTCTCGCGGGTCTATTACACGCCGCCCGGCATTCCCAACCCCGGCTATCTCGTCGATGAACCGGGCACGGTTCCGGTCGGCGTGGTCATCCGCAATGCCTATTACGGCGCCTATTTCTCGGACACGCTGAACCTCACGACGCGTTTCTCGCTTACCGCAGGCGGCCGTTTGAACCTCGCCAATATCGCCCTGCACGACCAGGACCCGACCGACCCCAACGCACCGGGCGCGGGCCTGTCGGGCCGGCATTATTACGCGCATTTCAACCCTGCTCTTGGTTTCGCCTATGATGTTACCCCGCTGAGCACGATCTATGGCGGCTATTCCGAGGCGAACGCGGCACCGACCCCTGCGGAGCTTTCCTGCGCCAGCCCGCAGGACAGTTGCGCGCTTGCCAATTTCCTCTCGGGCGATCCCAATCTGCGCCAGATCGTCGCCCGTACCGTCGCGTTCGGGCTGCGCGGTGCCGCGCTGGGGCCGTTCGGCGCGACGTTCAGCTACGATCTCGATTATTACCACACCATCACCAATGACGACATCGAGTTCCTGCAATCGCCCTACAACCCCACCGGCAGCGGCTATTTCAGCAATATCGGCAATGTCAAACGCGCCGGACTCGATCTCGCGTTCCGGCTCGATGCGTCACGCTGGCACGCGTATTTCACCTATTCGCGGGTGAATGCCACCTATCAGGACGGCTTCACCGAACGATCCAACAACCCCGCCGCCAATGCCGATGGCAATATCACGATCCTGCCCGGCGATTATCTGCCCGGCATTCCGCGCAACCTGTTCAAATTCGGCGGCAGCTACGATGTGACGCCGAAATGGTCGGTCGGCCTCTCCGGCGTCGCCCAGACCTTCACCTTCCTGTATGGCGATGCCGCCAATCTGACCCCGCCGCTGCCCGGCTATGTCGTGCTCAACCTGACCACGCGCTACCGCCTGACGCCGAGGCTCGAACTCTTCGGCGTGATCGATAACATCGCGGACGCCACCTATTATAATTATGGCACGTTCTCGCCGGCCGGCGGTGTCTATGTCGCGCAGGACCCCGGTTTCAGCAACCCGCGCAGTTACAGCATCGCCGCCCCGATCGCGGGTGTCGTCGGGGTCAAGCTTAAATTCTGAGGTATCGGGCGCGGGCGATGATCCGGCGCGCCGCCTCCCCCAGATCAAACGCATCGAACGCCGCCTCGCCCACCCAGGCGACCGCGCTGGCATCGCCGCCGGGCCGCGCCTCGCCGCCCTGATAATCGGCGGCGAAATCGATGATGGTGTAATGATATTCGATCCGCCCCGAGGCATCGCGATGGATCGAATCGACGGTGCCGGCGAGCCAGAGCGGGCCGATTTCGAGTCCGGTCTCCTCGCGCAATTCCCGTCGCGCCGCGGCTTCGGCGGTCTCGCCCAGCTCCTGCCCGCCACCCGGCAGGCTCCACGCGCCCATCGCCGGCGGCTGGCCGCGCCGGATCAGCAGAACCTCATCGCCGCGCAGCACGACGATGCCGATCCCGACCCGTGGCGCGTCCGGATAGCGCCGGGTCATCCGGCCACCAGGGCGCGGATCGCGCGGGCCTGATCGAACAGATGCAGCAGGATGCGCGCGGCCTGGCCGCGTGCGCTGGTCAGGGCAGGGTCGGCCTCGATCAGCATGGTGGCGTCCTGATGAGCCATGGCGATCAGATCGGCGTCACGCTCGGCATTGGCGAGCCGGTAGCCGGGCAGGCCGGATTGTTTTGAACCCAGCATGTCGCCGCCGCCGCGCAGCGCAAAATCCTCATCGGCGATGCGAAACCCATCCTCGGTTTCGCGCAGGATCGCGAGGCGCTTGCGGGCGGTCCGGGTCAGGCGGTCGTGCAGCAGCAGGCAGTAACTCGCCGCCCGGCCGCGCCCGACCCGGCCGCGCAGCTGGTGCAGCTGCGCGAGGCCGAAGCGTTCGGCGTGCTCGATCACCATCACGTTGGCGTCGGGCACGTCGACACCGACCTCGATCACCGTGGTGGCGACCAGGATATCGATGGCGCCGCGGGCGAAGCGGGACAGGGCATCGCTGCGGAGGTCGATGGTCTGGCGGCCGTGGGCGAGGGCGACGCGGTCGCCGAAGCGTTCGGCCAGTGCCGCGTAGCGCAATTCGGCGGCGGCGATGTCGAGCAGTTCGGATTCCGCGACCAGCGGACAGACCCAATAGACCCGGCCGCCCTGGGCGATCATGCGTTCGATCGCCGCGATCACCTCGGGCAGTTTTTCGATCGGGTGCAGCGTGGTGCGGATCGGGATGCGGCCGGCGGGTTTTTCGGTGATGCGGCTGATCGTCATTTCGCCCCAATGCGAGAGCAGCAGGGTGCGCGGGATCGGGGTTGCGGTCATCACCAGCATATCGGTCGCGGTGCCCTTGGCACCCAGCGCGAAGCGCTGATCGACACCGAATCGGTGCTGCTCGTCGATCACGGCGAGGCCGAGGTCATGGAATGTCACCGATTTCTGAAAGATCGCATGGGTGCCGATCACGATCGGGATCGAACCGTCGGCGATGCCGTCCAGCGTGCGGCGGCGCTCGGCGGCCTTGAGCGATCCGGTCAGCAGGGCGACCGGCACCGGGCAGAGTTTCGCAAGGGTCGTGAAATGCTGGCGGGCGAGCAGTTCGGTGGGTGCCAGAAGGGCGGCCTGCGCACCGGCGCCGACCACTTTCAGCATCGCCAGCGTCGCCACCAGGGTCTTGCCGGAGCCGACATCGCCTTGCAGCAGGCGGAGCATGCGGTGCGGGGCGGCGAGGTCGGCGTCGATCTCGGCCAGGGCGGTCGCCTGCGATCGCGTCGGTTGGTGACCGAAGCGGGCGAGGGCGATGCGGCGCAGATCCTCGCCGCCCTGAAAGGCGCGGCCGGGGCGTTTGCGGCGCCGGCGGCGGATCAGGGCGAAGGCGATCTGGCGGGCGAGGAGCTCGTCATAGGCGAGGCGGCGGGCGGGTTTGTCGTCGGGGAGTTCGCCCGGCGCCTGCAAGGCGCGCAGGGCAGCGGCGAAGCCGGGCCAGTGCCGCGCGCGCAGCACCGCCGCCTGCTGCCATTCCGCCAGATCGGGCAGTCGCGCGAGGGCGGCGTTCATCGCGCGGGCGACCACTTTCGGCACCAGACCGGCGGTGAGGCCCCAGACCGGCTCGATCAGCGGCAACCCGGCCTCGGTTTCGGCGGGAACGACGTAATCGGGGTGCGGCAGCGAAACGCGGTCGTTGAAGCGCTCGACCTTGCCGGAGAGGGTCAGTTTCGCGCCGATCGGGAATTGCGCCAGCCGGGCGGCGTGAAACAGCACCACCTCGCCGAAGCCGCTGGCGTCGCGGATGATCACCCGGTGCGGCGATTTGGCGCGCTCGCCCTTGTCATGGCGCATCACCTCGACCGTGAAGGTGCCGATCGTGCCGGCGGTTGCGTTTTTGAGCAGATAGCGCGACCGGCGGTCGATGAAATGTTCGGGCAGGTGAAACAGCAGGTCGCCGATCGTCGTCCCGCCCACCGCGCGGGCGAGCAGGGCCGACAGGCGCGGCCCCAATCCGGGCAGGCTGGTCAGGGGCGCGCGAAAAAATTCGAGCGAATCGGTGGGATCGGTTGTCACGGGCTGACAGTGGCGCGGGGCTCCTCTATATCGCAAGCCATCATGGACACTGACCCCACCGACGCGTTGTTGCAACGTCGCCGCCGACTGCTTTATCGCGCCACCCATCGCGGCACTTACGAGAACGATCTGATGATCGGCGGCTATGCGCATAAGCATATCGCGACGATGGACGAGGTGTCGCTCGATGAATTCGAGGCGGTGATGGAACATCCCGATGCCGAACTGGCCGACTGGCTGACCGGGCGGCTGCCGATTCCCGACGAGGCCGACAGCCCGATGCTGCGCAGCATCCGCGACCAGGCGGCCGAGGTCGCGCAGGCCAAGCAGGGACGATGAGCCTGCTCACCATTTACGGCGCGCCGGAAGGGTTCGACGCCGCGCTGATCGCCCGCCGCGCCGAGGAGGCCGGGGTGGTGCTGCATGTCGCGCGCGATGATGCGCGGCTGGCGCGGCTGGCCGATGCGCTGGCGTTTTTCGCGCCCCAGGCCGAGATCATCACCTTTCCGGCCTGGGATTGCCTGCCGTATGACCGGGTCTCGCCCAATCCGGCGATCATGGCGGAGCGGGTTTCGGCGCTGGCGCGGTTGCTCGATGCACCGCATCGCCCGCGGATCGTGCTGACCACGGTGAATGCCGCCGTGCAGCGCACCCCGCCGCGGGCGCAGTTCAAGGGGGCGGGTTTCGCCGTCGCGCCGGGGGGGAATGTCGCTTCGGACGAATTGGCGCGGTTTTTGGAACAACACGGGTATCACCGGGTCGGCACCGTGATGGAGCCGGGCGATTTCGCGATTCGGGGCGGGATTTTCGACGTCTGGCCCTCCGGTGAGACGGCGCCGACCCGGATGGATCTGTTCGGGGATGTGGTGGAGAGTTTGCGCCGGTTCGATCCGGGTACGCAGCGCAGTGGCGAGGCGGTGGCGTCGCTGGTGTTTCGTCCGGCTTCGGAGCTGCCGCTCGATGCCGAGGCGGTCAGCCGGTTCCGCACGGCGTTTCGCGCGATGTTCGGCGCCGATGCGGTGAAGGATGCGACCTATCTGGCGATTTCGGAGGGGCGGCGGCAACCGGGGATGGAGCATTTCGCGCCGTTGTTCGCCCCGGCGATGGAGACGATTTTCGATTACGTGCCGGCGGCGGCGGTCAGCCTCGATCATCAGGCCGAGGCGGCGGCGGCGGCGCGGTTCGAGATGATCGAGGATCACTACAAGGCGCGGCTGGCGCCGACCCGGCCCGGCGATCTGGCGTATCGGCCGATCAGCCCGGGGTTGCTGTATTTCGATCCGGAGGGGTTCGAGCGGATTTTGGCCGCGCGCCAGGCGACGGTGTTTTCGCCGTTCGGCCGGCCGGAGGGGGCCGCGGGGGTCGAGGCCGGCGGGCGGCCGGGGGCGATTCTGGCGACCGGGCAATCCGGCGTCTCGGTTTATGACGAGTTCCGGATGCTGGCGTCGCGCTGGCGCGAGGCCGGGCGGAAAGTGGTGCTCGCGGCGTGGAGCGCCGGCTCGCGGGATCGGCTGGCGTCGTTGTTGCGCGACCACGGGATGCGCTCGATCCCGATCGACAACGCCGCCGAGGCGCGGATCGCGCAGGGCGATGCCGTGCTGCTCGCGGTGCTGGGGCTGGAGCGTGGCTATGTCGCCGATGATTTCGCGATCGTCGCCGAGCAGGATCTGCTGGGGGCGCGGATCGCGCGGCCGCCGCGCCGGCGGCAGCGGGCGGATCAGTTCATTGCCGATGCGACCGAGATCGCCGCGGGCGATCTGGTGGTGCATCAGGAACATGGCATCGGGCGGTATGACGGGCTGGTGACGCTGAGTGTCGATGGGGCGCCGCATGATTGCCTGCGGTTGCTGTATGATGGCGATCACAAGCTGTTTCTGCCGGTCGAGAATATCGATCTGCTGTCGCGCTTCGGCACCGAGACCGCCGGGGTCGGGCTGGATCGGCTGGGCGGGGCGTCGTGGCAGGCGCGCAAGGCCCGCGCGAAGAACCGGATTCGCGACATGGCGGCCGGGCTGATCCGGATCGCCGCCGAGCGCAAGCTGCATGATGCGCCGCTGCTGGCCGCCGAGGATGGCGCGTTCGGCGAATTCTGCGCGCGGTTTCCCTATACCGAGACCGAGGATCAGGCGCGCGCGATCGCCGATGTGCTGGAGGATCTGGCGTCGGGCAAGCCGATGGATCGGCTGGTCTGCGGCGATGTGGGCTTCGGCAAGACCGAGGTGGCGTTGCGCGCGGCGTTCGTTGCGGCGATGGCGGGGACTCAGGTGGCGGTGGTGGTGCCGACGACCTTGCTGGCGCGGCAGCATTACCGGCTGTTTTCCGAACGGTTCGAGGGGTTGCCGATCAAGGTGGCGCAGCTTTCGCGCCTGGTCACCACGAAGGACGCGGCGCGGACCCGTGCCGAGCTGGCGGACGGGACGGTGGGCATCGTGGTCGGCACCCATGCGCTGCTGTCGAAATCGATCGCTTTCGCCGATCTGACCTTGCTGATCGTGGATGAGGAGCAGCATTTCGGTGTCGCGCACAAGGAGCGGCTGAAGCAGCTCAAGGCCGATGTGCATGTGCTGACCCTGACCGCGACCCCGATTCCGCGCACGCTGCAACTCGCGCTGACCGGGGTGCGGGATTTGTCGTTGATCACGACGCCGCCGGTCGATCGGCTGGCGGTGCGGACGTTCATCATGCCGTGGGATGCGCTGGTGATCCGCGAGGCGATCGCGCGGGAGCGGTTTCGCGGCGGGCAGTTGTTCTGCGTGGTGCCGCATATCGAGGATATCGACCGGATGCGCGAGCGCCTGGCCGAGATCGCGCCGGATCTGCGCTGTGCGACGGCGCATGGGCGGTTGGCGCCGACCGAGATCGAGCGGGTGATGACCGAGTTCAGCGAGGGGCGCTACGATGTGCTGCTCGCGACCAATATCATCGAATCCGGGCTGGACATGCCGGCGGTGAACACGATTTTGATCTGGCGGGCGGATTTGTTCGGGCTGGGGCAGCTGTATCAGCTGCGCGGGCGGGTCGGGCGGGGCAAGCAGCGGGGATATGCCTATCTGACCTGGCCGGCCACGCATCATCTGGCGGCATCGTCGCAGAAGCGGCTCGAGGTGATGCAGACGCTCGATACGCTGGGGGCCGGGTTCACCCTCGCCTCGCATGATCTGGATTTGCGCGGGGCGGGCAATCTGCTCGGCGATGAGCAATCCGGGCATATCCGCGAGATCGGGATCGAATTGTATCAGCAGATGCTCGAGGACGCGGTGGCGGATTTGCGGGCGGCGGGCAGCAAGGGCGAGCGGGAGCGGGCGCGGGATTGGACCCCCTCGATCAGCCTGGGGCTGCCGGTGCTGATCCCTGAGACCTATGTGGCGGATCTGCCGGTGCGGCTCGGCTTGTACCGGCGGATCGGCTCGCTCGGCACCGATGCCGAGAGCGAGGCCCTGGCGGCGGAGCTGGTCGATCGGTTCGGGCCGATGCCGGCGGAGGTCGAGAATCTGCTGGCGACGGTGGCGCTGAAGCGGGCGTGCCGCGATGTCGGGGTGGAAAAACTGGAGGCGGGACCGAAGGGCATGGTGATCGGGTTCCGGAGCAATGCCTTTGCCAATCCGGGCGGGCTGATCGCCTGGCTGGCGACGCGGGCGGGGGTGTTGCGGTTGCGGCCCGATCACAAGCTGGTGTTGGCGCGCGAGATGGATGTGGCGGCGCGGCTGGCGGCAGCGCGGGACATTGTGCTGAATTTGCAGCGAATTATTGCGCAATCCCAGGCGGCGTGAGGGTTTTGTTCTGATATCGTAACGATTTTGGCGTGCGAAAGCGGGCGGGGTCAGCGGGATTTTTTAACGATCGCCGGAACGGGGATGAAATAATGATTGCCGGGGCCGAGCGGCGGCGGGGTTGAGGTGATCGGCGGGAAGCTCGGTCCGGGGTGCTGCGGACGCGCGGCGCGCGCGGGTCGGGGACGCGCGGGTCTGGAACGCACGGGGCGGGGACGGTGCAGATAGGCGGGCG
>NZ_JBMFGY010000060.1:0-18995 GCF_049977125.1 Acidiphilium sp.
GCATTTGCACGCCTAATTCGTTACGTTATCGCAATAAATATGGCGGGACGCGGGGATAATGCCGATCGCCGGTTCCAGTGCTGCGCGTGCCGGGCGATTTTGACAGGACTCTCGCCCCGCTTGTATGAAGACCTCCGATGGTCCTTCCGTGAGGAAGGTGAATAGGGAACGTGGTGCAATGCCACGGCTGCCCCCGCAACTGTGAGCGGCGTGGTTCTTGTCAGATGCCACTGGAACGGTGTTCCGGGAAGGCGATGAAACCTTCGGGGCGAGTTGCTCCGACGCCGCAAGCCAGGAGACCTGCCATCACCGGCCGGGCGTGAGCTTGGCCGGGCTGAACGTGTCGCGGGCGGGGTGTCCCGAAGACAACGACGCGTGAAAACGTCGTCTTTCGGCGTGGTCCTGCGGGGCCGGCCGGGACGGTCAGTGATCGGTACCTGGGGCACGACGGCATTGCCGTCCGGAGGTCGGATGACTGAGGGTTTCGCGCGTCTGCATGTCTGCATCACCTGTCGCGCCGGGCTGCCGCTCGAATCCGGAGCCGTGCCGATGGGCGCGGGGCTGCATGCGGCCCTGACCACCTTGTTGGCCGAGACCGCGGCACCGGTCGAGCTTCGCACTGTCGAATGTCTCGCCACCTGCGCGCGCGGTTGCACCGCCGTGATCTCGATGCCCGGCAAATGGAGCTACCTGCTCGGCGGGCTGACACCCGATCACGCCCCGGATCTGCTGACCTATGCCCGCAGCTATGTCGCCTCCACCACCGGCACCATCATGCCGTCACGCCGTCCGGAATCGTTGAAAGACATGATCCTGGCGCGGTTTCCCGCCCATGACCCCTCCCTCAGACAGGCCGCAGAATGAGCAAAATCCCCACCACCATCATCACCGGCTTCCTCGGCGCCGGCAAGACCACAATGCTGCGTCATCTCCTCGCCCATGCCGGCGGGCGGCGGATCGCCATCATCGTCAATGAATTCGGCGCCCTCGGCGTCGATGGCGAAACGCTGCGCCGCTGCGGCATCCCCTCCTGCGGCGATGAGGACATTGTCGAACTCGCCAACGGCTGCCTGTGCTGCACGGTCGCCGAGGATTTCATCCCCACCATGGCCGCCTTGCTCGACCGTGCCGAACCGCCCGAGCACATCATCATCGAAACCTCCGGCCTCGCTTTGCCGAAACCGCTGATCAAGGCGTTCAACTGGCCCGGCATCGCGACGCGCGTAACGGTGGACGGCGTGATCGCCGTGATCGACGGTCCCGCCGTGGCGGCGGGGCGATTCGCCGATGATCCGGCGGCGATCGCGGCCCAGCGCGCGGCGGACCCCTCGCTCGATCACGACAATCCGCTGGCCGAAGTCTATGAGGATCAATTGCAGGCCGCCGATCTGATCGTGCTGAACAAGACCGATCTTCTCTCGCCGGAAACCCTGGCGCGGGTGCGGGCCGAGATCGCCACCGCCTCGCCGCGCGCGGTCAAGCTGGTCGCGGCCCAGCAGGGGCAGCTCGACCCGTCGGTGGTGTTCGGCCTGAACGCGGCGGCGGAGAGCGATCTGGCGTCCCGCCCCTCGCATCACGATGCGCTCGACGGCGCGCACGAGCACGATGATTTCGAGAGTTTCGCGGTCGCACTCGATCCGATCGCCGGCGTTGACTCCCTGATCGAGCGGCTGCGCGCGGTGGCCGCGGCGCACGACATTCTGCGGATCAAGGGCTTCGCCGCCGTCGCCGGCAAGCCGATGCGCCTCGCGGTGCAGGGGGTCGGCACCAGGTTCACCCATCATTTCGACCGGCCCTGGGCGACCGATGAATCCCGGCGCGGCCATGTCGTGGTGATCGGTCTGACCGGTCTGGATCGCGCCGCGATCGAACGCGCGATCCAGGCCGAGACGGTCGTGGCGTAATCATGCATCTTCTGGTCCGCGAGACCGCGACGCTCGACGAGCAGGCCGTCGCCACCGATCTCGGCCAGACGCCGGCGGACATCGTCATGCTATCCTTCTCCGACAGCGATCTCGGCGCGATGGCCAGCGCCTGGCAGGCGCTGGAGGGCGCGCGTCCCGGATTGCGACTGGCCAATCTGGTGCGGCTCACCCACCCGATGTCGGTCGATCTCTATGTCGAGCAGGTGATCGCGCGGGCGCGCTGCGTCGTGATCCGGATTCTCGGCGGCGTCGATTACTGGCGCTACGGCTGCGAGGAGGTCGCGCGCGTCTGCCGGGACAGCGGCATCCCGCTGATCATGGTCGAGGGCGACGGGCGGATCGATCCCAGGCTGGAAACCTTCTCGACCGTCGGTTCCGCCCCGCGCGCGCGGATGGCCGCCTATCTGCGCGAGGCCGGCCCCGACAACATGGCCGCCGGGCTTCACCTCGCGGCACATCTCGCCGGTCTTGCACCCGATCGATCGCCGATGCCGCAAACCCTCCCGGCAGCAGGTCGGTTCGGGCCCGCGGCATCGCCGGGTCCGCATGTGGCGGTGATCGTGCTCTACCGCTCGCATCTGCTGTCGGGCGACACCGCGCCGATCGAGGCGCTCCGCGCCGCGCTCGAAACCCGCGGCCTCGCGGTCGAGGCCTGGTTCGTCACGAGCCTGAAGGACGACGCGGCGGCCGGTTTCGTGCGCGACCGGCTGGCGGTCCTGCAACCGGCGATCATCCTCAACGCGACCGGATTTTCCGCGCGCGGCGCCGCCCCTTCGCCGCTGGACGCCGCCGGTGTGCCGGTGTTGCAGGTGATTTTGTCCGCCACTTCGATCGACGCATGGCGGGGCGGATTTCGCGGCGTCTCGCAGACCGACCTCGCGATGCAGGTGGTGCTGCCGGAGCTGGACGGACGATTGCTGACCACGGCGATTTCGTTCAAGGCCGAGTCGGCGCCGATCGCGGGGCTTGAGTTCTCCCGCGTGATCAACCAACCGGATACCGAGGGCGTCGCCCTGGCGGCGGATCGCGCTTCGGGGTGGGTGCGCCTCGCGCGAACGCCCCGCGCGGCGCGGCGGATCGGTTTGGTGGTGTCGGACTATCCCGGGGTCGGCGCGTCCGATGCCGGGCAGATCGCCCATGCGGTCGGGCTGGACAGTTTCGCGAGCATCGCCGCGATCCTGCGGGCGATGCGCGATCAGGGCTACAGCTGCGACGGCCGGGCGGCGGCGGCGCTGGCGCGGGAATTATGCTTCGCCGAACCCGCCCCTTGCCTGGATCTGCCGGCCTATCAACGCCTGTTCGGTGAATTGCCGGCCGCGACGCGGGAGGCGATCATCGCCGCCTGGGGCGCGCCGGAGGCTGATCCGGCGCTGGTCGATGGCTGGTTCCGCATCCGCCACGTCAGCGATGGCCGGGTGACGATCGCGGTGCAGCCGGATCGTGCCCGCCGCGACGATCGCCGATCCGGCTATCACGCGCCCGACCTCGCGCCCCGCCACGCCTATGTCGCCTTCTATCTCTGGCTGCGCCGGGAGCGCGCGATCGATGCGCTGATCCACCTCGGCACCCATGGCACGCTCGAATGGCTGCCCGGCAAGGCGGCGGCGCTGTCGTCGGCGTGTCTGCCGGTGGCGCTGCTGCGTGGCCTGCCGGTGATCTATCCGTTCATCGTGAACAATCCCGGCGAGGCGGCGGCGGCGAAGCGGCGGCTGGGTGCCGTGACGATCGGCCATCTGACCCCGCCGCTGGTCGCCTCCGGCCATGCGGCGAGCGGCGCGCTCGAGCGCCTGATCGATGAATACGCCACGGCGGACGGGCTGGATCGAAGGCGCAGCCTGGTACTGCGCCGCCAGATCATCGAGCAGGCGGGCGATGCCGGGTTGCTCGCGGAATGCGGCGTCACCCCGGCGATGACCGAGGATGTCGCCCTCGCGCGGCTCGATGCGTATTTGTGCGACGTCAAGGATCTGCAGATCCGCGATGGTCTGCACGTGTTCGGCGCGGCGCCCGCCGATCGCGCTTCGATGCTGGCCAGCCTCGCCGCGTCCTGCCCCGGCCTCGATCCGGCCGCGATCGCGGATCGGGTGGATCGCTCGGGTCCAGCCGAAATGGCGGCGCTGCTCGAGGCGCTGGACGGGCGGTTCGTCGCGCCGGGTCCGGCCGGGGCGCCGACGCGGGGCCGCGCCGATGTGCTGCCGACCGGGCGGAACCTCACCACGCTCGATCCGCGCATGATCCCGACGCGGGCCGCGATGGGCCTGGCCGAGCGGGCGGCGCGGGTTCTGCTCGCCGGGCATCGCCAGGATCAGGGCGATGATCTGCGGCGTCTGGTGATCGACCTCTGGGGCAGCGCCAGCCTGCGCACCGGCGGCGAGGATCTGGCGCTGGCGATGATCCTGCTCGGCGTGGCGCCGCTCTGGGATGACGGATCAGGCCGCGTGACCGGTTTCGAGATCGTGCCGCTCGCCGTGCTGGATCGGCCGCGCGTCGATGTGACGTTGCGGATCTCCGGCCTGTTCCGCGACGCGTTCGAATCCCAGATCGCCCTGTTCGACGCGGCGGTCCGCGCGGTGGCGGCGCGCGACGAGGCCGATGAATGGAACCCCCTGGCCGGTGCCGCGCGCGGCCTGGCGGGGCCGGCGCTGCGGGCGGCGACGAGCCGGATCTACGGCGCGGCGCCGGGGGATTATGGAATCCCGATCGCGGATCGTCTGGCGCGCGGCCAATGGCAGGATCGCGACGATCTTGGCCGCGACTACCTCGCCGCCTCCGCGAATGCCTATGGCCAGGGGCTGGAGGGAAGCGCCGATGCGGCGGGATTCGCCGCCCTGGTGCGCGGCGCCGACGCGTTCGTGCATCAGCAGGATCATGCCGAGACCGACAGTCTCGACAGTCCGGAATATGCCGCCCACGAGGGCGGCTTCGCGGCGGCGGCGGCGGTGCTGGGCGGGGCGCCGGCGCTGTATCATCTCGATGTCTCCCGACCGGACGCGCCGCGCAACCGCCCCCTTGCCGAGGAGGTCGCGCGCATCGTGCGCGGACGGCTGGCCAATCCGCGCTGGATCGCGGGCATGATGCGGCACGGGTATCGCGGTGCCGCGGAGATGGCGCGCGGGGTCGCGGCGCTGCACGGCTTCGCCGCGACAATGCCAACCCGCTTCGATGCCCAGTTCGATCTGGTCTTCGCGGCGATGCTGGCGGAACCGGCGGTGGATTCGTTCCTGCGCCGCGAGAATCCCACGGCACGCGCGGCCATCGCCGCCCGCCTCGCCGATGCGCATCGGCGCGGCCTGTGGCATGCGCGGCGCAACGATGTGTCAACCATTCTGGAGTCCGTGTCATGACCGTTCGAGGCTGGTGCCCGAGTCTGTCGCTGCCGATGCCCACGATCGATGGATTGCTGCTGCGCCTGCGGCCACGGTTCGGTCGTTTGCGGGCCGAGGACGCGCGGCTGATCGCGGCGGCGGCGCGGCGGTATGGCAATGGGCTGATTGAGGTGACCAATCGCGGCAATCTGCAACTGCGTGGATTTTCGCCCGACTCGGCCCGCCACGCCGCCGCGATGACCGGCCATCTCGATCAGCCGGCGCATCGCCCCACGCTGCTGGCCAACCCGTTGCTCGGCATCGATCCGGCGATGGCCCCCGACAGCGAGACAATCGCCGCATCGATCGCCGATCTGCTGGACGCGATGCCCGCCCTGACCGGGCCGGCCGAGAAATTTTTCGTCGCCCTCGATGGTGGCGGGCTGGCTGGGCTCGGCCCCACCAGGGCGGACATCACGATCAACGCGACACCGGCGGGCTGGGCGCTTCGCCGCGATGGCGAGGCCATGGCGATCCTGTGTGCGGGCAGCGACGTCGCCGGCATCATCGCAACCTGGCTGGCCGAATACCGCGCCGCCGGGGTGGCGCGCATGCGTGACCTCTTTCCCGCCGCCGCACCTGGGGCCTCTCCTGACGCGGCGGCGCCCTGCCTGGGGTTCCTGCCCTCGGTCGGCGCGTTCGGTCTCGGCCTCGTGTTCGGCACGATCGAGTCCGATGGTTTCGCCCGCATCGCCGCATTCGCCGACCGATACGGCGATGGCGGGCTGCGGCTCACCCCGTGGCGGTCGATCCTTCTCACTGGCGTCGAACCAGCGGCGGCGGTTGCGCTGGAAGCGGCGGCAGCCGGGTTGATCATCACGCCGGACGATCCGCGCAGCACGATCAACGCCTGCGTCGGCGCGGCCTTCTGCGCGGCGGCGAGCACCGCGACCCGCGACGACGCCCTGGCCCTCGCGGCATTATGGCCGGGGCTGCACGTCTCCGGCTGCATCAAGGGCTGCGCCCATCCCCTGCCGGCGTCGCTCACACTGGTCGGGCATGATGGCTTGTATGACATTGTCCACCCCGGCCGCGCCGGTGACGCGCCGGTGCGCGCGCGCCAGTCGCTCGAGGCGGTCGCGGCCTATCTGCGCCATGCATCCGCCATGATGACCGGAGCGGCGTCATGACATCCTACGACTACATAAGCGACGGGGCGGCGATCTATGCGCGATCCTTCGCGATGATCCGCGCCGAGGCCGATCTGTCAGGCCTGGCGCCCGGCGAGGCGCGGGTGGCGGTGCGGGTGATCCACGCGTGCGGCATGGTCGAGATTGCGCGGGATTTGCGGTTCTCGGCGGGGTTCGCGGCGGCGGCGGCGGCGGCGCTGCGGGGCGGGGCGCCGATCCTGTGTGATTCCGAAATGGTCGCGCATGGCATCACCCGGGCGCGGCTGCCCGCCGGCAACGCAGTGATCTGTACCCTGCGCGATGATCGCGTGGCGGCCCGCGCGGCGGTGATCGGCAACACACGATCGGCGGCGGCGCTTGATTTATGGGGCGATCGTCTGGCCGGGGCGGTGGTGGCGATCGGCAATGCGCCGACCGCGCTGTTTCATCTACTCGAACTGATCGATGCCGGGGCGCCGAAACCCGCCGCGATCATCGGCATGCCGGTCGGGTTCATCGGTGCGGCGGAATCCAAGCAGGCTCTGGCCGAACACGGCGCGGCGCCGTTCATGATCGTGGCCGGGCGACGGGGCGGCAGCGCGATGGCGGCGGCGGCGGTGAACGCGCTCGCGAGTGACGCGGAATGAGCGGCACGCTCTACACCGTCGGGATGGGACCGGGCGATCCCGCGCTGGTCACGCTGAAAGCCGCCGAGGTTTTGCGCGCGGTGCCGGTGATCGCCTATTTCGCCAAGCGCGGCCGCACCGGCCATGCCCGCGGCATCGCCGAGGGCATGATCGCGCCCGCGGCACGCGAGCTGCGCTTCGAGTATCCGTTCACCACCGAAATCGCGCATGATGATCCGGCCTACCGCGCCGCGATCGATGATTTCTACGATCGATCGGCCGCCACCGTCGCCGCCGCGCTGGATGCCGGGTCCGACGTGGCGGTGCTGTGCGAGGGCGATCCGTTCTTCTATGGCTCGGCGATGTATCTGTTCGACCGGCTGCGCACCGCGTATCGCCACGAGACCATCCCCGGCATCACCGGCATGAGCGCCTGCTGGACCAATGCGGGACAGCCGATCGTGCATGGCGACGATGTTCTCACCATCCTGCCCGGCACGTTGAGTGAGGCCGAACTGGCCGCGCGACTGCGCCAGAGCGACGCGGCCGTGATCATGAAAGTGGGCCGCAATCTGGCGAAGATCCGCGCGGCACTGGTGACGGCGGGGCTGCTCGACCGGGCGATCTATGTCGAGCGCGGATCGATGGATGGCGAGGTCATCATCGCGCTGCGCGATCTGGTCGCGCCGAGCGTGCCGTATTTCTCGATGATCCTGGTGCCGGGTCGTCAGGAGGTCCGATGAGTGCTGCGATAATGCGCGCAGGGTCATTAACGATCATCGGGCTGGGGCCGGGTGATCCGGCGATGCTGACGCCGCAGGCGGCAGCGGCGCTGGCGGCGGCGACCGACCTGATCGGCTACGGGCCGTATCTGGCGCGGGTGCCGGCGCGGCCCGGCGTGGTGCATCATGCAACCGACAACCGGGTGGAACTGGATCGGGCGCGTCATGCCCTGACACTGGCGGCGGCCGGGCGGATCGTCGCGGTGGTCTCCTCGGGCGATGCCGGGGTGTTCGCCATGGCGAGCGCCGTGTTCGAGGCGATCGATCACGGCGCTGCGTCGTGGCGCGCGCTGGATGTCACGGTGATCCCCGGAATTTCGGCGCTGCTGGCGGTGGCGGCGCGGGTTGGCGCGCCGCTCGGGCATGATTTCTGCGCGATCTCGCTCTCGGACAATCTGAAGCCCTGGGAGGTGGTGGAGCAGCGCCTGACCGCCGCCGCCGGCGCCGGTTTCGTGCTGGCGCTGTATAATCCGGCCTCGCGCGCGCGGCCCTGGCAGATCGGGCGGTGCTTCGCGCTTCTGCGCGCGATCCTGCCGGGATCGGCGCCGGTGATCTTCGCGACCGCCGTGAGCCGCCTCGATGAGGTCGTGACGGTCACGACACTGGCCGAGGCCGATCCGGCAATGGCCGACATGCGCACGCTGGTGCTGATCGGCAGTGCCGCGACGCGGGTGATCGCGCGGCCGGGGTCGTCACCCTGGGTCTATACGCCGCGCCGGATCGCGGCGGCATGAGCGGCGAGCCAGTCCAGCGCGGCGGCGGCGGTGGCGACCGTGGGCATCGGCGGTGCCGGGGGGCGGGCGACCATCACGACGGGCAGGCCGAGGGCGCGCGCGGCTTCGAGCTTGGCGATCGTGGCGGCGGCGCCGGCGTTCTTGGTCACGACGATCTCGATCCGGTGCGCGAGCATCAGGGCCTGTTCATCCGCGACGGCGAACGGGCCGCGCGCGGTGATGATGTCGGCATCGGGGGGTCTTGCGTCCGGGGGCGGCGGATCGACGCTGCGGATCACGTAATGATGCCAGGGTGCCGCGCGGAACGGCGCAAGCTCCTGCTGTCCGATCGTGAGAAACACCCGGCGCGGCGCGGCGCCGAGCGCGGCGGCGGCCTGCGCCATGCTCGCGACGCCGAGCCAGCGATCGCCGGGACCAGGGGTCCAGGCCGGCCGGTCGATCCGCAGCAGCTTCACGGCAGTTTCAGCACTCGCCTCATGGGCATGGCGCGTCATTTGCGCGGCGAACGGATGGGTCGCATCGATCAGCGCCGCGATCGCCTCGCCGCGCAGGTAATCGACCAGCCCGGCGATGCCGCCGAATCCGCCGATCCGGTAAGGGATCGGCGGCAGCACCGGTGCGAGGGTGCGCCCGGCGAGCGACAGGGTCGGGGCGAAGCGCGCGTCATCGCGCAGCGCGCGGGCGAGGGTCGAGGCTTCGCTGGTGCCGCCCAGAATCAGAACGCGCAACGGGTTCACGATGTCTCCCTTTCGGTTGTGCCATGACCCAGTCGCATTGGTTGAGCATTCTGGGAATAGGCGAGGATGGCGTCGCGGGTCTGTCCGCGCGGGCGCGGACGCTGATCACCGGGGCGGCGCTGGTGGTGGGCGGCGCGCGGCATCTGAAGCTCGCGGCACCGCTGATCACGGCGGAGACGCTCGTCTGGCCACACCCGATGAGCGATGCGGTGCCGCTCATTCTGGCGCGGCGCGGCGAACCGGTGGTCGTGCTGGCCTCGGGCGATCCATTTTTTCATGGCGTGGGCTCGATGCTGGCACGGGTCGTGGCGCCCGGTGAGTTCATCGGCGTGCCGGTGGCCTCCTGCGTTTCGCTGGCAGCGGCACGGCTCGGCTGGGCGCTGCATGAAACGCCGGTGATTTCGTGCTGTGGCGCCCCTCTCGCGCGCGTGGTGGCGCATCTGCATCACGGCGCGCGGCTGCTGGTGCTGTCGGCGGATGCGACCACGCCGCCCGCGATGGCCGCCCTGCTGACGGCGCGCGGATTCGGCGGATCGGTGGTGCATCTGCTCGAGGCGCTGGGCGGCCCGCGCGAGCGGCATCGCGTCGCGCGCGCCGATGCCGGCATGCCGCCAGACATCGACCCGCTCAATCTGATCGCGATCGAAATCGTGGCGGGGCCGGAGGCCATGATCGTGCCGCTGGGCGCGGGTCTGTCCGATCGGCTGTTCGCGCATGACGGGCAGATCACCAAATCCGAGGTGCGCGCCGCGACCGTGGCGGCGCTGGCGCCGGTGCCGGGCGCGTTGCTGTGGGACATCGGCTGCGGTTCGGGATCGGTGTCGATCGAGTGGTTGCGCGCCGATCCGACCACGCGCGCGATCGGGTTGGAGCGCGATGCGACGCGGGCGGACCGGGCGCGCGACAACGCGATCGCCTTGGGGGTGCCGCGGTTCGAAATCCGTCTCGGGGCCGCGCCGGATGCTCTCGACGCCGGTTTTCCCGCGCCGGATGCCGTGTTCATCGGCGGTGGCGCGCAGACGCCCGGTGTGATCGAGGCGGCATGGTCGGCGCTGCGGCCAGGCGGGCGGTTGGTGGTCAATGCCGTGACGATCGAGACCGAGGCGGTATTGTTCGCGTCGCATCACGCGCACGGCGGTCGTTTGACGCGGCTCTCGATCGACCGGCTCGATCCGGTCGGGCGGCTGCACGGGTTCCGCCCGGCCATGACGGTGACGCAGTGGCGCGGGGTGAAACCGTGATCGTGGCGGGACTCGGCTGGCGGAGCGGGGTGGATGGCGATGAAATTGTCGCGCTGGTGCGCGCGGCGGTGCGTGCCGCCGGGGTGATGCCGGCGGGGCTGGCGGTGCTCGAGGCCAAGGCAGGCGAGCCGGGCGTGATCGTGGCGGCGGCGCGTCTCGATCTGCCGCTGATCCCGGTCGGCTTCGCCGATCTGGCCGCGGCGCAATCGCGCTGCGTGACACGCTCGGCGCGGGCGGTGGCGACAATCGGGGTCGCCTCGGTCGCGGAGGGCTGCGCGCTGGCGGCGGCGGGTAACAGCGCCGTGCTTCTGGCGCCGCGCCTCACCGGGCGGCACGCGACCTGCGCGATCGCGGGGGAGGGGCGGCGATGACGGTGCATTTCATCGGCGCCGGCCCGGGGGCCGCGGATTTACTGACGCTGCGAGGCCGCGACATCCTGGCGCGCTGCCCGGTGTGCCTGTTCGCCGGTTCGCTGATCCCGCGCGCGATCCTCGCGCATTGTCCGCCGGGGGCGCGGATCATCGACACCGCACCGCTCGACCTCGATGCGATCGAGGCGGAGTTCGTGGCGGCGGATGCGGCCGGGCTCGATGTGGCGCGGCTGCAATCGGGCGATTTGTCGCTGTATTCGGCGGTGGCCGAACAGATCCGGCGGCTGCGACGGCACGGTATCGACTATACCATGACGCCGGGAGTGCCCTCCTTCGCGGCGGCGGCGGCGGCGCTGGGGCAGGAACTGACCCTGCCGGAGATCGCCCAGAGCCTGGTGATCACCCGCGTGCCGGGGCGCGCCTCGGCGATGCCGGCGCGGGAAACGCTCGCGGGCTTCGGCATGACTGGCGCGACGCTTGCGATCCACCTCGCGATCCATGCGATCGCGATCGTGGTTGCCGATCTGACGCCGCTTTATGGCGCGGATTGCCCGGTCGTGGTGGTGGTGCGGGCGAGCTGGCCGGACCAGCGGATTCTGCGCGGCACGCTCGGCACCATCGAGGCGTTGCTCGCCGTCGATCCGGTCGAGCGCACCGCGCTGATCCTGGTCGGGCCGAGCCTGCACCCTCAGGCGTTTCGCGAGAGCGCGTTATATGATTCCGGCTACGACCGCAGGTTCCGCCCCGCATCGGAAAGCGGAGCGGCGTCATGAACCGGCCGGAACCCCGAACTGGCAACCAGGGCGCCGGCGCGGTCGAACACCGCGATCTCGAGGGTGATGGCGGCGGGCGCCAGCACCGCGGCGGCGGTCGCCCAGGCCGCGCGCGCCACGGCGGCGCCCAGCCCGATGCCCGCGGCGGCGGCGATGTCGAACGCCTCGGCGGTGGTGTTCGCTGCCATGATCCGTGCGGCCACCTCGGTCGTGCCGCCGCAGCCCCGCGCCAGATCGGCCAAAGCGGCGCGATCGACCGCATGACGCCGGGAATGCAGATCGAGCCGGCCCTGCGCCAGCTTGGTCATTTTCGCGAGGCCACCCGCGATGGTGACGCGCGCGACCGGGTGCCGGCGCAGATATTTCAGCATGCCGCCGACGAAATCGCCCATTTCGATCAGCGCGACATCATCGAGCCCATGCAGCGCCTGCACGGCGCGTTCCGAGGTGCGGCCGGTGCTGCCGGCGACATGGGTCAGCCCGACCGCCCGCGCGACATCGATGCCGCGATGGATGCTGTCGATCCAGGCGGCGCAGGAAAACGGAATGACCACGCCGGTGGTCCCCAGAACCGACAGGCCCCCGACAATGCCGAGCCGGCCGTTCAGGGTTCGCTCGGCAAGTGCGGCACCGCCGGGGATCGCGATTTCGACGATGAAATCAGGGTCGGGTCCGGCGATTTCCGCCAGGGCCGCGCGGATCATCGCGCGCGGCACCGGGTTGATCGCGGGTTCCCCCGGCGGGATCGGCAGGCCGGGGCGTGTGACCGTGCCGACGCCCGCGCCCGCGCGAAACACCACACCCGCACCGGGTGTCGCGCGGCGGAGCGTGACGCGGATCAACGCGCCATGCGTGACATCCGGATCATCGCCGGCATCCTTGATGATGGCCGCGCTCGCGGTGTCGTCGGTGCGCGCGGTCTCGGCCAGGACGAAATCGGCGGTGCTCCCGTTCGGCAAGGTGATCGTGACCGGATCGGCAAAATCGCCGGTCAGCAACGCCGCACAGGCGGATTTCGCCGCAGCGGTCGCGCAGGCGCCGGTGGTCCAGCCACGGCGCAGGATCGTGTGATCAGTCACGCGGCTGGGTATACCGGACGGCGGATGGTTCGTCACATCGCGGGATCGGCGGGTAGGGTCGGAAAGGGCAGGGAAACCTTCTTTTTTGAAAAAAAGAAGCAAAAAACTTTTATTCGTCTGGTCCGCGGTGGTGAAACCGGCGTTGCCCTGAATTCAAGAAAGTTTTTTGCTTCTTTTTTTCAAAAAAGAAGTTCTTGCTTATCTCCCCGCGTCGGACCCCGCCGATGATCAGCCTCGATCCCATCATTTCCCGCCTGCCGCGTCTGCAACAAGGCGAGGTCTGGCTCGCCGGCGCGGGGCCGGGCGATCCGGCGCATCTGACCCTGCTGACCCTGTCCGGCCTGCGCCAGGCCGATGCCGTGGTGCATGACGCTCTGATCGACCCGCGCGTGCTCGCCCTGGCGCATGAGGGCGCGGTGCTGATCCCGGCCGGCAAGCGCGGCGGCAAGCCCTCGGCGATGCAGGCGGATATCACGGCGCAGCTGATCGAACTGGCGCGCGCGGGCCGGCGGGTGCTGCGGTTAAAGGGCGGCGATCCGTTCATGTTCGGCCGCGGCGGCGAGGAGGCGTTGACCCTCGCCGCCCACGGCGTGATGTTCCGGATCGTGCCGGGCCTGACCTCGGGTCTCGCCAGCATGGCGGCGGCGTTGATTCCGCTCACGCTGCGCGGCGTCAATCAGGCGGTGGTGCTGGTGACCGGCCATGGCGCCGACCGCGCCGACGGCATGGATTGGGCGGCGCTCGCGCGGCTCGATCAGCCGATCGTGCTGTATATGGCGATGACGAATCTCGCGGCGATCACAGCGGCGCTTCTGGCGGGTGGGCTGGCACCCGACACGCCGGCGGCGGCGATCGCCTCGGCGACTCTGCCAACGCAGCAGGTGATGGTGGCAACGCTGGCCAGCCTGGTCGAAACCGTGGCGCAGTCCGGCATAGTGGCGCCCGCGATTGTCGTGATCGGGCGGGTCGTGGCATCGCGGGCGCAATTGCTGGCGCTGCTGCCCGCGCTCGCGGCGACTGATGCAGCCACTGATGCGAGCACTGGCGGATGACGCGCGGATTGATCATCGCCGCGCCCCGTTCGGGCAGCGGCAAAACCACCGTCACGATGGCGTTGGTCGCGGCGCTGCGGCGGCGCGGCCTTGCGGTGCGCTGCGCGAAATCGGGGCCGGATTACATCGATCCCGCGTTTCATCAGGCGGCGTCGGGACATGACAGTATCAACCTCGATAGCTGGGCGATGCCGGGACCGCTGCTCGATGCGCTGGTCGCTGGCCAGGCGGCCTTGGCGGATGTTCTGATCATCGAGGCCTCGATGGGGCTGTTTGACGGCGTCGGCGAGGCGGCCATGGCGCGGGGCTCGGCGGCCGATCTCGCGGCGCGCTACGGCCTGCCGGTCCTGCTGGTGCTCGACGTCTCCGGCCAGTCGCAATCGGCGGCGGCGGTCGCGCGGGGCTTCGCCCAATTCGATCCGGCCGTCCGCATCGCGGGCGTCGTGCTCAACCGGGTGGGCAGCGCGCGGCATCGCGCGGGCATTGTCACGGCGATGGAACGTGCCGGTATCGAAGTGCTGGGATCGCTGCCGCGCGATGCGGCGATCGCTCTGCCGGAGCGGCATCTCGGCCTGGTGCAGGCCGGCGAGCAGGCCGACCTCGCTGCCTATATCGACCGTCTGGCCGATCGCGCCGAACACGATGGCACGATCGATGCCATGCTCGCCGCGGCGGCACCGATGGCGCCGATACCGCCCGCGCCGCACCACGCGCTGCGCCCGCCGGGGCAGCGGATCGCGCTCGCGCAGGATGCGGCGTTCAGCTTCATCTATCCGCATGTGATCGCGGGCTGGCGCGCCGCGGGTGCCACGATCGTGCCGTTCTCGCCGCTGGCCGATCAACCGCCGCCCGATGGGTGCGACGCCTGCT
Organism: Acidiphilium sp.; assembly: GCF_049977125.1. Taxonomy (NCBI): domain Bacteria; kingdom Pseudomonadati; phylum Pseudomonadota; class Alphaproteobacteria; order Acetobacterales; family Acidocellaceae; genus Acidiphilium; species Acidiphilium sp. The sequence continues at coordinate 14,665 of NZ_JBMFGY010000060.1, forward strand.
GGCTGCCCGGCGGCTATCCCGAACTGCACGCCGCCGCACTGGCCGAGGCGCGCCGGTTTCACGCCGGGCTACGCGCCTTTGCGGCGACCCGGCCGGTGCATGGCGAGTGCGGCGGTTTCATGGTGCTGGGCACCGTGCTCGAAGATGCCGCCGGCGTCTCCCACGTCATGACCGGGCTGCTCGATCACGCCACCAGTTTCGCGCGGCGCCGGCTGCATCTGGGGTATCGCGAGGCGACACTGTGCGCCGACGGGGCCTTGGGCGCGGCAGGGGCGCGGTTTCGCGGCCATGAGTTTCACTATGCCAGCGTGACCACGCCGGGAACCGACGCGCCGCTCGCAACCCTGCGCGACGCGCTCGGCACCGAGCTTGCACCGGCCGGCGCGCAGCGGGGGCGCGTGTCCGGCTCGTTTTTTCATCTGATCGCTCCCCTTGACCGAGGATTGCCATGACCGATGTCGCCCGATTGCGCGAATTATGCCTGAACCTGCCGACGGCGGACGAGGCGGCCGCCACGGCGGTGCGCAGCCGCCAGGCGGTTCTGACCAAGCCGCAAGGCAGCCTCGGACGGCTGGAGGACATCGCGGCCTGGCTCGCCCGCTGGCAGCGCCGCGCCATGCCACGGCTGGATCAGGTCGAGATTCTGGTGTTCGCCGGCAATCACGGCGTGGTCGGGCAGGGGGTGTCGCCCTATCCGGCGGCGGTGACGGCGCAGATGGTCGGCAATTACGCGGCGGGCGGTGCTGCGATCAACCAGATCGCCCGCGTCGCCGGCGCATCGCTGCGCGTCGTGCCGCTGATGCTCGACACGCCAACCGGCGATTTCACCCAGACAGCGGCAATGACGCCGGAGTCGTTCGCAACCGCCATGACCGCCGGTTTCGACGCGGTGCGGGCAGGGACCGATCTGCTCTGCCTCGGTGAAATGGGCATCGGCAACACCACGGTGGCGGCGGCGCTGGCGGCGGGATTGTTCGGCGGCGCGGGGGCGGATTGGGCCGGGCGCGGCACCGGCATCGACGATGCCGGGCTCGCGCGCAAAATTGCGGCGATCGACCAGGGTCTGGCGCGGCATCGCGCGGCGCTCGATGATCCGCTGGCCGCCGCCGCGTGCCTGGGCGGGCGGGAATTGGCGGCGATTCTGGGCGCGGTGATCGCCGCACGGGTGCATCATGTGCCGGTGCTGCTCGATGGTTTCGTGTGCAGCGCGGCGGCGGCACCGCTGGCACGGCTGCTGCCGGGCGGTTTGGATCATACCATGATCGCCCATGCCTCGGCCGAGGCCGGGCATCGGCGCCTGCTCGCCGCCCTTGGCATGACGCCGCTGCTCGATCTCGGCATGCGGCTGGGCGAGGCGTCGGGCGCGGCGCTCGCGGTGCCGATCGTGCGGGCGGCGCTGGCCTGCCATCAGGGCATGGCGAGTTTCGCCGAGGCCGGGGTGAGCGACCGGGCATGACCGAGCGCCGCCGCGAGCTTGCCGCCGCTTTCGGTCTGCTGACCCGCCTGCCGTTGGGGCACCGGCTGCCGGCACCCGGCACGGTTGATGCTGCCGCCGGCGTCTGGGCCTATCCGGTGGTCGGGCTCGTCGTCGGGCTGCTGACCGGGCTGGTCTATGCGGTGGCGCATGGGCTCGGCATGGCGCCGTTTCTGGCGGCGTGCTGGGCGATGCTCGCCGACGTGCTGCTGACCGGCGGGCTGCATGCGGATGGTCTGGCCGATAGCGCGGATGGTCTCGGGGGTGGTGCCACCAGCGCGCGGCGGCTCGCGATCATGCGCGACAGCCGGATCGGCAGTTACGGCGCGCTGGCGCTGGTTCTTTCAACGGCCATGCGGATCGCGGCACTCGGCAGTATCGGATCATCCGGCGCGGTGCTCGCGGCAGTACTGGTCGCCGGCGCGTTGGGCCGGGCCGCGATGGTCGTGGTGCAGCGCCACAGCCCCCCCGCGCGCAGCGATGGGCTGGCGGCGCGGCTGGGTGCGATTCCGGCGGGGCCGGCGCGGTTCGGCGCGGCGATTGCGGCGCTGGCCGCGATTATCCTGCTGCCGTTTCAGGCGGCGCTGATCGCGGTGCTGCTGGCCGGCTTCGGCGCGCGGCTCTGGGCCTTGTTCGGGCGGTCGCGGCTGGGCGGGCATACCGGCGATACGCTGGGCGCGATCGAGATCATCACGGAATGTCTTGTGCTGAGCGTGGCGGCATCGGTGGGGCCGGCATGGCGATGAGTGTGATCGAGCCGAGCGGCGGGGCGGTGGCAAGCAGATCCGGCGGCGCGCCGCGCAGCAGGGCGGCGAGCAGTTTCAGCGGGCCGCCATGCGCGACCACGATGCACGAGGTTCCCTGCGCCGATAATGCGGCGTGGACCTCACCTACCCGTGCGAGCAGCGCCGCTCCGCTCTCGCCGCCCGGCGGCGCGAAACCGAGCGGGTCGGCCGCCCAATGATCGAGCAGGGAGCGCGGCACATCGTCCCACGCGCGGCCTTCCCAGGCGCCGAAATCGAGTTCGCGCAAGCGGGGTTCGACATGAGGGATACGCCGGCGCGCGACGCCCAGCGCTTGGGCGACCGCGTTGCAACGCCGGGCCGGGCTGGTCCAGATGACCGGCGCCGGGTGATCGGCCAACCGTGCCACGATCGGCGCGATTGCCGCGTGACCTTCGGCGCTCAGCCCGACATCGAGCCGACCGTAGCAGATGCCCGGTGCGATATCCGGCTGCGGATGGCGGACCAGAGCGATCATGAAAGGCGATGAATCCATGGTGAGCACGATAGCAGAACCGGGAGCAGAACCAGGAGCAGAACTGGGAGCAGAACTGGGCACGGACGAATTCACGCCGGCATTCGCCGCCGCGCTGCGCACGCTTTTCATCCTGCGCCGCGATGTCCGGCATTTTCGGCGCGATCCGTTGCCGGGCGGCATGATCACGCGGTTGCTGGGCGTGGCCTGCCTTGCCCCCTCGGTCGGGTTCAGCCAGCCCTGGCGGTTCGTGATCGTCGAGGATCCCGCCCGGCGGGCGGCGGTGCGCGCGAATTTCCTCGCCTGCAACCTCGAAGCGCAGCGTCAGTATGCCGGTGACCGCGCGGCACGCTATGCACGGTTGAAACTCGCCGGGCTCGATGACGCACCCTGCCAGATTGCGGTGTTCGCCGAAGCCGATCCCGCCACCGGCCATGGCCTCGGCCGGCAAACCATGGGCGAGACGGTGGCCTATTCGGTGGTAATGGCGATCCACACGCTCTGGCTGGCGTTGCGCGCCGAAGGCGTCGGCCTTGGCTGGGTCTCGATTCTCGATCCCGCGGCCATTACCGCCGCGCTCGATGTGCCGGCAGGCTGGCGGTTCATCGGCTACCTCTGCATCGGTTACCCGCAGGAGACGCACGCCAGCCCCGAACTCGAGCGCGAGGGCTGGGAGCAGCGCGTATCTCACGAGGCCGTCATCCTGCGGCGCTGACACCAGGGGCAGACACACCATATCGATTGTATGAAGGAGACACTGACCATGAAATCGCCCCTGATCGTCCCGGCACTGATGAGCGTCGCGCTCAGCGCGTGCTCGGTGGTCGGCATCCGCTCCGGCACGGCGGAGCCGAAATATACCGTCATCAGCACCGTCGGCCCGGTGCAAATCCGCCATTACGACGAGCGCATCGCGGCCGAAACCACCATCACCGGCTCGGTCGAGCATGCGCGCTATCAGGGGTTCCGCCGGCTTGCCGGCTATATTTTCGGCGCCAACCGCACGCGCACAAAAATTGCGATGACCGCACCGGTGGCCCAATCAGCATCGCAGACAATCGCGATGACCGCGCCCGTCGCACAGACCCAGACCGCCGCCGGCGCCTGGACCATCCAGTTCTTCATGCCGGCTCACTTCACGATGGAGACGCTGCCGGTTCCGAACGATCCCAGCGTCCATCTCGTCACTGTTCCGGCCGAGACCTATGCGGCGCTGCGCTTCTCCGGCCTGCCCAACCCCTCTGCCGTCGCCCGCGAACAATCCCGCCTGCTGGCGCTCCTGAAATCCAGCCCCTGGACGCCGGTGGGCGAGCCCACCGCCTGGTTCTATGACCCACCCTGGACGCTCCCCTTCCTGCGCCGCAACGAAGTCGCTGTTAAAGTCGTCAAATCAGGCGATTGATCGTTCCGACGCCAGCGCCGTTTCACACGATCGCCAACCACAACCCGTTGACCAGAATACCAGCCCAAACCCAGCCACACGGCCGATCCGCAATTCAATGTCGCCAAGCGCTTGCCAAGCACGGCAGAGCTGAGTATCAGGGCGTCGGACGCGGGCGTAGCTCAGGGGTAGAGCACAACCTTGCCAAGGTTGGGGTCG
>NZ_JBMFGY010000061.1:0-12916 GCF_049977125.1 Acidiphilium sp.
TGGGCCGGAAGCCTCCCGGCGTTGCGTTGAACCGCATCCTTCACCGGCCCTGACGCCTAGAGCGTTTTGCTTTCAGCGTAACGCTCTAGGTCTATGTTTTTTCGAGCGATTTCACGCGATTGAGTTGCCGCTGCCGCGTCAACTTAGTCGCATATCGCTCTTGAGCGTGATGCTTTCAGCGTAACGCTCTAGGTCTATGTTTTTTCGAGCGATTTCATGCGATTATGTTGCCGCTGCCGCGTCAACTTAATCGCTTATCGCTCTAGCTTGATCGCGCGCGTTCACGCGAGCACGGTGGTGACAACCGGCGGGTTGCGCAGGGTTTGCAGGATGACGCAGTAGCGTTCGGTGGTGGCGATCAGACGCTCGAGCGTCGCGGCATCGGCGGTGGTGTCGAGATCGAAGCGGAGCGTGAGATCCGTGATGCCGACCGGGGCGGCGCGATCGATCGCGAGCGTGCCGCGCGCGTCCCACGTGGCCTCGGCGGTGATGGTGCCGCCGGTGAGGCTGACGCCCATGGCGGTGGCGACGGCGCTGAGCGTGACCCCGGCGCACGCGATGAGCGCTTCGAGCAGCATGTCGCCCGAACAGGCGAGCGTGCCATCCCCGCCGACGGCGGCGTGGAGGCCGGCGGTGATCGTGCCGTGCGGCTTGTCGATGTGGCAGACGATGCGCCCCGGCTCGATCCGGCCGACGGCACGCGCCGGAATGCGGGCGGCGGCGGGATTGTCGCGGTAGGATTGCTTGAGCGGCGCCTGAAGGGCGCGGAGATCGGCGGCGTTCATCATGGCATCCTCCGGACGGGCGGGTGATTCGGGCTGCGGCTGGATCATGGCCCGGATCATGAAGATAACGCCAGGCCCGCAACGGCAACGCGCGGCCCACCGGCATGAGGCCATCCGGCGCGCGCGTTCACGTCAGAATCGCCTCTCGTGCCCGGGTCGCGAGAACATCCACCCGCTCGTTCATCACATCGCCGGCGTGGCCGCGCACCCAGAGCCATTCGATATCGTGCGGCTGTGCGGCGGCCAGAACGCGTTGCCAGAGGTCGTAATTCGCCACCGGATCGCCCTTGGCGTTGCGCCAGTTGCGCCGCACCCAGCCGGAATGCCAGCGGGTGATGCCATTGCGCAGATATTCGCTGTCGGTGTGCAGCCGCACCTTGCAGGGGCGTTTGAGCGACTCCAGCGCGCAGGCGGCGGCGGTGAGTTCCATGCGGTTGTTGGTGGTCGCGCGTTCGCCACCCGAAAGCTCGCGCTCATGATCGCCAAAGCGCAGCACGGCGGCCCAGCCACCGGCGCCGGGGTTGGGTTTGCAGCCACCGTCGGTCCAGATCTCGACGCGTTTGCCCGGTTCAGAGTCCATAATCGGCGGCCGAACGGGTCTGGGCGTGAAAGCGCAGGCGGCGATAATAGGGCATGGGGTCCTTGCGGGTAACGAGGGCGCCCTCGGGCGTGTTGATCCAGTCGTAGAGCCGCGTCAGCAAAAAGCGGATCGCCGCACCCTGACAGAGCACCGGCAGTGCCGCGATTTCCGCCTCGCTCAACGGGCGGATGTCCTGATAGCCGCGCAGCAGGGCGCGGGATTTGGTGATGTTGAAGCTCAGGTCCGCCTCGAAACACCAGGCGTTGAGACAGATCGCGATGTCATAGGCAAAGAAATCGGTCGCGGCGAAATAGAAATCGATCAGGCCGGAAATCACGCCATCGAGGAAAAACACATTGTCGGGGAACAAATCGGCATGGATCTGGCCGCAGGGCAGGGTTTGCGGCCATTGCGCCAGAATATCGATGAGGGCGGTGGCGAGTTCGCCGCGCCAGCCGGGCTGCACCTGATCGGCGCCGGGGCCGCAGCGGTCCAGCAGCGGTCGCCAGCCGTGCGGACCGAGCGCGTTGACGCGTTCGGCCGGATAATCCGCCCCGGCGCGATGGAGCCTGGCGAGGGCTTCGCCGAGCGGCGCGCAATGGGCGGCGGTGGGCCGGCGCGGCCAGATGCCGGGCAGGAAGGTGGTGATGGCGGCGATCTTTCCGGCCAGCGGATTGAGATTGGCCCCGTCGCGCGCGCGCACCGGCAGCGGGCAGGGCAGGGATTTCGCCGCGAGATGCTCCATCAGCCCGAGAAACCACGGCAGTTCGGCGGGATCGACCCGTTTTTCATACAGCGTGAGGATAAAATCGCCTGTGGTGGTGCGCAGCGCGTAATTGCTGTTCTCAACCCCTTCGGCGATGCCGCGAAACGCGACGACGCGGCCGATCGCATAGCGTTCGAGAAACTGGGTCAGCGCATCGTCGGTGACTTCGGTATAGACTGCCATAGGCGGCGGAGATGACCGATCCATGTTTTGATGGCAAGGGAGGGGGGATTATTCTCCAGGAGATGCTCGTGACCAGATATGCCCGGTTTATCGTTCTGCTCGCCCCGATCGGCCTTGCGGCCTGCGCCGGCGGCAAGGCGCCCGCGCTGTACTGTCCGCAGGTGGCGGTGCTGCAGCAGGCGAGCCGGATGGTGCTCACGAAGGGAGACTCCGATGATGTGGCGGCGCAAACGCTCGACGCAAGGATCACCGGGGTCGCGGGTCGTTGCAGCCATGCCGGCAAATCGATGGAGATGGTGAAATTCCGGATCGGCTTCGCCGCGACCAACGGCCCGGCCTCGCGCCTCGCGGTGCAGACCCTGCCCTATTTCATCGCGATCGTGCAGGGGGATCACATCATCAGCAAGCGCGTGTTCGCGGTGCGGTTCGACTTCAGGAACGGCGCGGATCAGGCGGTGGCGACCACCACGCCGATCAAGCTGAGTTTTCCGCGCGCGCCGCGCAGCGGGGCGCAGCAGGTCCTGGTCGGGTTTCAGATGAACGCGGCCGAACGCGAGCGCGCCAGCGGGGCCGCGGCGGCGCGATGAGGGCAATCGCGACCGACCCTGTCGAGGTGATGCCCTATCACGCGGGCATGGAGTATTTCGATTGCCTGAGCCGGCTGCACACCGCGCTGGCGCCGCAGCGGTATCTGGAGGTGGGGGTGTGGCGCGGCGAATCGCTGGCGCTCGCGCACGCGGCGAGCATCGCCATCGATCCGCATTTCCGGCTCGACCGGAACGTGATGGCGGGCAAGTCCGCATGTCATCTGTTCCAATGCGAGAGCGATGCGTTTTTCGCCGCGCAGGACCCGGTCGCTCTTCTCGGCGGCCCGATCGATGTCGCCTTTCTCGACGGGATGCACCGGTTCGAGTTTCTGCTGCGCGATTTCGCCAATGCCGAGCGGGTGTGTCATCCGGGCGGCGCGATCGTGCTGCATGATTGCCTGCCGATCGATCCGCGCATCACCAACCGCGATCAATCCGAGGATCTGCGCCGTGACGCGGTGGTGCCGGGGTGGTGGGCCGGGGATGTCTGGAAAGTCCCGGTGCTGCTGAAGCAGTTCCGCCCGGACCTGCGGATGGTCGCGTTCGATGCGCCACCGACCGGATTGATCGTCATCACCAACCTCGACGCCGCCAATTGCACCCTGAACCTCGCCTATGACGCCATGGTGGACGCGATGATGACGGTCGACCTCGCCGATTACGGCACGCGGCGATTGTTCGACCTGCTGGCCCCGCACTCGACCGCCCTGTTCGATCATCCGCAAGCGTTGCGCGCGGCGCTGTTCCCCGGCACCGCGCTGAACATCGGTGCCGCGCCATGAGCGGCGCCGCGCTGATCACCGGCGGCGCCAAGCGGATCGGGGCGGCGATGACCCGCGCGATCGCCGCGCGCGGGTGGCCGGTGGTGATCCATTATCGTCATGCGGCGGCCGAGGCGGCGGCGCTGGCGCGCGAGATCATCGAGGCCGGTGGGGCGGCCCATGCGATCGAGGCCGATCTGGCGGATGAAGCCGCGGTCGCGGCGCTGCTGGGGCGGGCCGAGGCCCTCGCCGGGCCGATCACCGTGCTGGTCAATAACGCCTCGCATTTCACCTTCGATCAGGCAGCGAGCGTGACGCCGGCATCGATCGCCGCGCATATCGCGCCCAACCTGACCGCGCCGGTGGTGCTGGCGCGCGACATGGCGGCGCGGATCGGGGCGCGCCACGGGGTGATCATCAATATACTCGACCAGAAACTCGCCAATCTGAACCCGGATTTCTTCGCCTACACGCTCTCGAAAGCAGCGCTGGCGGCGGCGACGGAAATGCTGGCGATGGCGCTGGCGCCGCGCATCCGGGTCTGCGGCATTTCACCGGGCCTGACCCTGATCGGCGCCAATCAGAGCCCGGATAATTTCGTGCGCGGCCAGCAGGCGACGCCGCTGCGCCACGGTTCGGCGCCCGAGGACATCGCGCGCGCCGTCCTGTTCATTCTGGAAACCCCCTCGATCACCGGCACGACTCTCCTGGTCGATGCCGGCGAGCACCTGATGCGGCGGCAGCGCGATGTGTCGTTCAACGCCGCATGATCCGGCGGATCAGCCGTGCCACCGGCAGCACGGCGCGCAGCGCGCGGGGACCGTCCGGCCAGGTCAGGGTGAGGGCGAGTTGCGCACAGCGCGCCGCTTCGGGTTCCAATCGGGCAATCAGCTGTTCCCGCTGCTCGACCGTCAGGCGCAGGGCCGCGATGAGCGCGGCCTGTTCGGCGATGGCGTGATCACGCGCCGCGATGATCGCATCGCGCGCGGCGAGCGCGTCTTCAAGTACGGCGATCCGCTCCTGACGGTGGGCCACCATGCTGCGCAGCACGGCCGCCATCGTCGGCGGCGGGGGGGTCTCGATGTCCATGGCGCCAGCTTACACGCGTGGCGAACACGATGAAACCACAACTTCTGGTCGATGCGCGCTGCCTGCAACTGCCCGATTTCGCGCGGCGGGGCATTGGGGCGCATCTCGCGACGATGTTGGCCTCCCCATTGTCGCGCGCGTTCCACGTGACGCTGCTGTTCGACCCGGCGCTGCCGATGCCCGATCCAGATCTGGCAGCGCTGGGCGACGCGGCGACCACGACCGCCTATGCCGCCAGCCGGTCGGACGCGGTGTTTCTGCAACCCGCGCCGTTCGCAGCACCGCCCGGGCGGATCGCGCGGCTGCTGCGCGCGCCGGAATGCCGCAGCGTGGCGGTGGTGCATGATTTCATCCCGCTCGACCTGCCGCAGGTTTACCTGACGACCCAATCCGCGCGCAGGACCTATGCCGCCGGACTGGCCGCGCTGCGACGCTACCGGCATTTCCTGCCGGTCTCGCACGCAACGGCGCGGCGCTTGCGGGCAGCGATCCCGCATGGCGCCGGGCATTGCGACGTCACCGGCGTTGCGGTGCGCGCCGGTCTGGCCTGCCCGGCGCAGACGCCGCCTCCAGGGTTTGGCGCGCGCTCCGGCATCGTGGTGGTGGCCGGGGATGATCCGCGCAAAAATCCCGAGATCGTGCTGGCGGCGGCGCTTGGCACCGCGATCACGTTCGTCGGCATCCACGACCCGGCGGCGCAGGCGCGTCTGAGCGATCTGCATCATCGTTATGGCGGTGCCGGCGCGGCGCTGCGGTTCATGCCACGCATGAGCGACGCGGCGCTGGCGGCGCTCTACGCCGGCGCGCGGCTGATGATCGCCCCGTCTCGCGCCGAGGGGTTTTCGATGCCGATCATCGAGGCGATGGCCCAAGCCACGCCGGTGCTGGCCGCCGATGAACCCGCGCAGGCGGAACGGATCGCCGCCGAGGATCGTTTCGCGCCGGATGACGCGGCCGCGCTGCGCCACAAGGCCATGCGCCTCCTCACCGATCCGCTCGCATGGCAGGCGGCGCAATCGCGCCAGAGCGGGTCCTGGCGCGATTTCACCGAAGCCGCGGTGGCGGCGCGGTTCTGGGCACCGATCACCGCGATGCCAGCGCACCCGGGGCTCGCGTCACCGGCCGTGCGGCGCGGCGCGGCGCCACGCCTCGCGGTTCTGACGCCGCTGCCGCCAACCCCGTCGGGCTGCGCCGATCATAGCGCGGCCCTGCTGGCGGCGCTGGCGGATCACGCTTGCGTCACGGTGTTCAGCGATACCGCGGCGCCGATCGTGCCGCCGGGGGTGAATTTCGGCGGGCGGGCCGAGGCCGGCGTGATGCGCGCGCCTCGCTTCGATGCGATCGTGGCGGTCCTGGGCAATTCGCCGGTCCATGCCACGGAAACGCGGCTGTTGCTCGATTATGGCGCGGCGGCAATTCTGCACGATGCCCGGCTGAGCGGCCTCTACCGGGCTGGTTTCGGCGCCGCGCGGGCGCTGGGCGTTGCCGCCGCCGAGCTGGGACGCGACGTCACCCAAGCCGAGCTTGACGCCTGGGAGCGAGAGCAAATCCACATGCCCGCCCGGTTTCTCGGTGAAATCGCCGCCGCCGCGACGCCGCTGATCGTCCATGCGCGCGAGACGGCGGCATTCCTCGCGGCGCGGTCCGGCATCGTGGCGCGGATGGTCCCGTTCGCGCCCTATCGCGTGCTCGATGAGTCGCAACTGACGCCAGCCGCCCGCGCCGCGGCCCGCGCCCGGCTCGGCATCGCTGAGGATGCCGCGCTGATCGCGAGTTTCGGCCACGTCCACCCCGGCAAGGACCCGGAAACCCTGATCGCCGCCTTCGGCCTGATCGCGGCCACGCGGCGCTGTCGCTTCGCGCTTCTGGGGTCGGGCAACCCCACCCTGGTCGCGTCTCTCCGCGCCTCAGCCGAGTCGCGCGGCATCGCCCCGGCGGATCTGATGCTCGGCCCGGCGGTGATCCCGGAATCGATCTATCGGGATTATCTGGCGGCGGCCGATGTCGCGGTGCAACTGCGCCGCGCCCCACCGGGCAGCATTTCCGGCGCGCTGGCCGATGCGATCGCCGCGGGTCTGCCGTGCGTGGCGGCGGCAACCCTGGTCGCGGCGCTCGATCCGCCCGCCTATGTCACGCCGGTCGCCGATGACGCCGAACCAGCGGCGATCGCGGCGGCGATCGGCGCCGCGCTCGACGGCGATCGGGCCGCCATCCCGGCGCTCCGCGCCGATTTCATGACGCAGCGTAGCATGTCCCGCTATGCGCAGGCCGTGCTCCAGGCGGTGATCTCCTGACACCCACCCATCGCGCAACTCAAGCTTGTCTCACCCCGCTTGTTTCGCCCCGCTTGTTTCACATCGTCAGTCATCCTATTTTCGGGCTATGAACGACCAGACATCGAATGCCGAGACCGAGGCAACCACCGAAACCGCCGGCGAGACGGCGCCCCCGCGCGAGTCCGAGCGGATCACCCAGCTCGAGGCCGAGTTGGGCGAATATCGCGACAAATGGCTCCGCGCCCAGGCCGAAATGGAGAACCTCCGTACCCGTACCCGCCGCGATGTCGAGGAGGCGCGCCTCTACGCGGTGCAGAAATTCGCCGCCGACGTGGCCGAAACCGCCGAGAATCTGCGCCGTGGCCTGGATACCCTGCCCCCCGCGGCACCGAACGAGCCACCGTTGCTGACCAAGATGCGCGATGGTTTCGCCGGAGTCGAGCGCAGCTTCGTCGCCATGCTGGAGCGCAACGGCGTCAAGGCGGAGGAGCCGGTCGGCGCCGCGTTCGACGCCAACCGCCATCAGGCGATGTCCGAGCAGGAAACCACCGACGCGCCACCCGGCACCGTTCTGCAAGCGTGGAGCCGGACCTGGACGTTGAACGGTCGCTTGCTCAAACCCGCCATGGTGGTCGTCGCCAAAGCACCGGCGGCGCGTCCGCTCGACATCGAAGCGTAATGAATTGTTAACGGTTCGGGGTTAAATTCCGGCCCGTTGATGCGAAAACCCTTGTGCCCTGGGGTTGGGTTCAATACATAAAGGGTGTGAAACAAAAGGGATGCGCCCGATGCTTCGGGTCCGGCGCCTCCGCTGCAAAGGAGAAGTTTCTATGAGCAAGGTCATCGGTATCGACCTCGGAACCACCAATTCATGCGTCGCGATCATGGAGGGCAAGGATGTCCACGTGATCGAGAACAGCGAGGGGGCGCGCACCACGCCCTCGATGGTCGCCTTTGCCGAAAACGGCGAACGGCTGATCGGCCAGTCGGCCAAGCGTCAGGCCGTCACCAACCCGACCAACACGCTCTATGCGGTCAAGCGCCTGATCGGCCGCCGCTATGACGACCCGACCGTCGAGAAGGACAAAACCCTGGTGCCGTACGGCATCGTGCGCGGCGATAATGGCGATGCCTGGGTCGAGGCGCGCGGCCAGCGTTACGCGCCGAGCCAGGTGTCATCCTATATCCTGACCAAAATGAAGGAAACCGCCGAGGCCTATCTCGGTGAAACCGTCACCCAGGCGGTGATCACGGTGCCCGCGTATTTCAACGACGCGCAGCGCCAGGCGACCAAGGACGCCGGCAAGATCGCCGGGCTGGACGTGCTGCGCATCATCAACGAACCGACCGCGGCGGCGCTCGCCTATGGTCTCGACAAAAAACACGCCGGCACGGTCGCGGTCTACGATCTCGGCGGCGGCACGTTCGACGTTTCGGTGCTCGAACTGGGTGACGGCGTGTTCGAGGTGAAATCCACCAATGGCGACACGTTCCTCGGCGGCGAGGATTTCGACCAGCGGGTGATCGATTATCTGGCGGCCGAGTTCCAGCGCGAGCAGGGTATCGATCTGCGCAAGGATAAGCTGGCCCTGCAACGGCTGAAGGAAGCCGCCGAGAAGGCGAAGATCGAACTGTCCTCCTCGAAGGAAACCGAGATCAACCTGCCCTTCATCACCGCCGACGCCTCGGGGCCGAAGCACATGGTGATGAAACTGACCCGCGCGAAGCTGGAAAGCCTGGTCGATGACCTGATCGAGCGGACTCTCGGCCCGTGCCGCGCCGCGTTGAAGGATGCCGGCGTCACCGCCGGTGAAATCAACGAGGTGATCCTGGTCGGCGGCATGACCCGCATGCCCAAGGTGATCGAGGCGGTGAAGCAGTTCTTCGGCAAGGACCCCGCGCGCAACGTCAACCCCGACGAGGTCGTGGCGATCGGCGCCGCGATCCAGGGTGCGGTTCTGCGTGGCGACGTCAAGGACGTTCTGCTGCTCGACGTGACGCCGCTGTCGCTGGGCATCGAAACCCTCGGCGGCGTGTTCACCCGGCTGATCGACCGTAACACAACCATCCCGACCAAGAAGAGCCAGACCTTCTCCACGGCGGACGACAACCAGACCGCCGTGACCATCAAGGTGTTCCAGGGCGAGCGCGAGATGGCGGCGGATAATAAAATCCTCGGCCAGTTCGACCTGATGGGCCTGCCCGCCGCCCCGCGTGGCGTGCCGCAAATCGAGGTGACCTTCGATATCGACGCCAACGGCATCGTCTCGGTCTCCGCCAAGGACAAGGCGACCGGCAAGGAGCAGCAGATCCGCATCCAGGCGTCCGGTGGTCTGTCGGAGGCCGATATCGAGCGGATGGTCAAGGATGCCGAGGCCAATTCCGCCGCCGACAAGGCCAAGCGCGAGCTGGTCGATGCCCGCAACCAGGCGGATGGCCTGGTCCACCAGACCGAGAAATCCCTGAAGGACAACGAGGGTAAAGTGTCCGCGCAGGATAAGGGCGAGGCCGAGGCGGCGATCGCCGCGGCGCGCTCCGCGCTCGAGGGCAGCGATCTCGCCGCGATCAAGGCGGCGACCGATCGGTTGACCCAGGTGGCGATGCGGATCGGCGAGGCGATGTACAAGGCGCAGGCCGAAGCGGCGGCGGCGCCGGGTGCCGAGGCCGGCGCCGGCAAGCCGGCCGATAATGTGGTCGACGCCGAGTTCGAGGATGTCGACGACAAAAAGAAATCCGCGTGATCGCAACCGCGGCGCGGTCGTGAATCGGATGTCCCGGGTCAGTGATGGCCCGGGACATTGTTGTTGACTCGAAGGACGGGGTTGAGCCAGAGCCATGGCGAAGACGGATTATTACCAGCTTCTGGGCGTTCAACGCGGCGCCTCCGCCGATGAACTGAAAAAAGCCTATCGCAAACTCGCGATGCAGCATCACCCGGACCGCAATCCGGGCGACAAGGCGGCTGAGCAGAAATTCAAGGACATCAACGAAGCCTACGACGTTCTGAAGGACGAGCAGAAACGCGCCGCCTACGATCGCTTCGGCCATGCCGCGTTCGAGAACGGCGGCCCAGGACCCGGCGGCTTCGGCGCCGGTGGTTTCGGTTTCGAGGGCGGCATCGGCGACATTTTCGAACAGATGTTCGGCGAGGCGATGGGCGGGCGGCGCGGCGGTGGCCGCAGCGAGCGCACCGGCGCGGATGTGCGCGCCGCGGTCGAGATCGATCTGACCCAGGCTTTCGCCGGCACCAAGGTCGATGTGCGGGTCGCCACCCGGGTCGCGTGCGACGCCTGCAGCGGCACCGGCTCGTCGGACAAGCAGGCGGCGGCCGATAAATGCCCAACCTGCGGCGGCGCCGGCCGGGTGCGCGCCCAGCAGGGGTTCTTCGTGGTCGAACGCACCTGCCCGACCTGCGGCGGCAGCGGGCGGACCATCCGCAACCCTTGCCGTGTCTGCGCCGGTGCCGGCACGGTGCCGCGCGAGCGCAACCTCTCGGTCGCGATTCCCGCCGGCGTCGAGGATGGCACGCGGATCAGGCTCTCCGGTGAGGGTGAGGCGGGTGGCAAGGGCGCGGCGCCGGGCGATCTCTACGTCCATGTCGCGATCCGGCCGCATCCGATCTTCCAGCGCGATGGCGCCAATGTGTTCTGCCGGGTGCCGCTGCGCATGGGCCAGGCCGCCCTCGGCGGCGAGATCGAGGTCCCGGCGATCGATGGCTCGCGCGCGCGGGTGAAAATCCCGAGCGGCACACAGACCGGCGATCAGTTCCGCCTGCGCGGCAAGGGATTTTCGGTGCTCCGCAGCACGCAGCGCGGCGACATGTATATCCAGGTCGCGGTCGAGACGCCGCAGAATCTGACCAAGCGCCAACGCGAATTGCTCGAGGAATTCGAACGCGAATCCGGCGGCACCGCCTCCGGCAGTCCCGAGCACGAAGGGTTCTTCGCCAAGGTGAAGGAGTTTTTCGAGGGAATTTAGCCGGATCGGCAATCGGCGATTGGTTTAAGGGCCGGCCGCTAGTTTAAGGGCCGGCCACTAGTTTAAAGGAATGTAACAACGTATTGTCGCGCCAGAACAATAGGCTAAATACTTTGCCGGGATTTGAATAATTCTGTTCAACCGATTGGGACGAGACCGATGAGCCATACCACGAACCTCGTAGCGAACCGCGCCATCCGGCCGGTCTTGAGACCCGCCCTCGGCCTCACCGCCGCCGCGATCGCGTTGCTCGGCCTCGCCGGCTGCACCGTGGCGCCGCCGAGCGGCCCCACCGTGGTCGCGATGCCGGGGCCCGGCGTGTCCTTCGCCACCTTCCAGCAGGACGATAATTACTGCCGCTATTATGCCAGCCAGCGCAGCGGCAATGGCGGTTCGGCGGTAGCGGCGAGCCAGTCATCGACCAACACGGCCATCGGCGGCACCCTGCTCGGCACCGCGGCGGGCGCCTTGCTCGGCGCCGCCGGCGGCAATGCCGGGGCCGGGGCCGCGATCGGTGCCGGAACCGGGCTGTTGCTCGGCAGCGCCGCGGCGGGCGGCAATGCGCAGGGCGCGGCCGATTCCCTCCAGGCGCAATACAATGTCGCCTATGCCCAGTGCATGGTCGGCCACGGCAACAAAATGGAAGGCTATGCGGGCGGACCGGGTCCCTCCTACGGCTATGGCGCACCCGCCTATGCGCCGCCCGGCTATTACGCGGCACCGGGTTACTGAGCCGGCGCCCCGCGCGGGGCGCGGCCTCGGCGCGGCGCCCGTCGCTCTGACCCGGCGGCGCGCCGGCACGGATAACCGGTTCATCCCGCTGCCGGTATCGCTCTTCATCCACGCGGCGATCATCCTGTTGCTGCTCTACGCGGTGCATCGCCAGAAGCTGGCCGCGCCCTCACCTGAATCCAGCTTCGCCGTCGTGTTCCAGAACACCGGCCTGCCACACAGCGCCGCCCACAACGCAGCCCCCAAGGCACCGGTCAAGGCGCCGCCGGCAATGACGACCCTGCCGCCCCCGCCCCCGCCGGAGGCGGCACCGCCATCCGCGCAGACCGAGGTCAACCTCACCTCGCCAAGCCAGGTCCCGTTCAACCTGCCCAAAGCCGTCGTTCCGGCGCCGCCGCCGCGCACCGCGACCGTGATCCACCGCGCGCCGCCCGCGCCGCGTCGGCCGTTCATGGTGATGAACGGCATGTCGTTCGGCACCCGCCCGACCACCGTGCTCAACCCCGCCCCCGGTGCGCTCAATCTCGCCCCGCCCCAGTCGGATGACGCGCGCAACGCGCCGTCGATCCGTTTCAGAGGCAACGCCGGGCCGGATTGGGAAAGCGCCTTCAACAAATGGGTCAACCAGCATAAATACTACCCGCAAGCCGCCGCCGATCAGGGTGAGCAAGGCAGCGTCACCGTCAGTTTCACCGTGCTGCCCAACGGCAAGATCATCGATCTCCAGCTGGTCAAACGCTCCGGCGCACCGCTGCTCGACATGGCGTGGTACGGGCTGTTCCGCGGGGTCAAGGTGCCGCCATTTCCACCCGGTTCCACCGCCAAGCAGGAGCGCGTGATCGCGACGATCCATTACATCCTGATCCACTGACGCGCGCGGATGTGAACGCCATCCGCCTCGGATGGGCTGGAATCCGCCGCGCCGCGCCCCAAACTCTTCGGTGCTCGATCGTCAATTCCATCAGGAGAGTGATCATCATGACCACGTTGAAATACGGAATTCTCGCGGCTGGTTTGGTGGCACTGCCGGTGGGCGCCTGGGCGGCGACCGCCGGCGGCGCGACCCCGGCCTTCCAGCCGCTGGCCGCCGCCCGCCCGGTCGCGGCAGCCCAAGCCACCGTGGCCGGAGCCCGGACCCTGCCGATCGCCTTCACAACGGTCGCCTTCACGCCCGTCGCC
>NZ_JBMFGY010000061.1:13016-18852 GCF_049977125.1 Acidiphilium sp.
CCCGTCGCCGTTCCGCTCCCGATGCCCATGCCGATGCAGGTTATGCTGCCGGTGGCGGCGCCGATGCCGATGCCGGGGCCAATGCCGGCGCCGGCCGCGCTGTTCCAGCAGGTGGCGCTGATGCAGAGCCAGATGCTCGCCAATCTGGCGGCGCTGCAACAATTCGCCGCCCAGCCGATGCTGCCGGCCGCCCTGCCGCTCGGCGGCACGGGCTTAACGCAGGTGCCGCTCGGCGGCACGGGTGTGACTCAGGTATCGATGGTCTCGGTCGGTGGTCCGGGCGGCGTCTGCAGCGAGCAGATGCAAATTCTGCGCGGTCCCAACGGTCAGGTGAGGGTGCTGGTCCATCGCAGCGGCAACGCCTGCGGCCCGGTCCCGACCGCGGCGCCAGGAATCCCGATGGGCGCGGTCCCGGCCCAGCTGCCGGCGATGGGCGCCAAACCCCATCTGCCGCCCGGCGCGCTGCCGCCGCCGTCCAAACTGATCTACGCCGACTATCCGGTCCCGGCAAAAACCGCCCCGCCCGCGCAGCAGGGCTGATCGCCGTCCCGGCGATCAGCGCAACCACCCACCGATCCGCGCCCGCGCCCCCGGCGTCGCATCAGAAATGCGTCGCCGGGGTTGCCCCGGACCGCCAGTGCCGATAGTAGGGATCGCCAAGGTTCGCAAACCGGTAAGGATGCACCATGGCTCCCTCTGATATGAATACCCCCGCCAACGGCTTCGGCCGTATCGCCGAGGCTTACGCCTTCGACGATGTGCTGCTCGTCCCCGATTATTCCGAAGTTCTGCCGGCGGCGGTCAACACCGAAACCAGGCTGACCCGCACCATCCGGCTGAACATTCCGCTGATCTCGGCGGCGATGGATACCGTCACCGAAGGACCGATGGCGATCGCCATGGCCCAGCAGGGCGGCATCGGCGTGGTCCATAAAAACCTCACCATCGAGGAACAGGCCGCCGCCGTCCGTCAGGTGAAAAAATTCGAGAGCGGCATGGTGGTCAACCCGCTGACCATCCATCCCGACCAGACCCTCGCCGACGCCCAGGCGCTGATGGCGCAATACCGGATTTCCGGCGTGCCGGTGGTCGAGCGCGAGACCAACCGGCTGGTCGGGATTCTGACCCATCGCGACGTTCGCTTCGCCACCGATCCCGGCTCGCGGGTCTATGAATTGATGACGCGCGAAAATCTGATCACCGCCGCCGCCGATGTCGGCCCGGAAATGGCCCGCCACCTGCTGCACAAGCATCGGATCGAGAAGCTCCTCGTGGTCGATGAGGCCTATCGCTGCGTCGGCCTGATCACCGTCAAGGACATGGACAAGGCCGAAGCCCACCCGCTCGCCAACAAGGATGAGCTGGGCCGGCTGCGGGTGGCGGCGGCAACCGGCGTCGGCGAGGATGGCGCCGCCCGCGCCGCCGCCCTGATGGCCGCCGGCGTCGATGTCATCGTGGTCGATACCGCCCACGGCCACTCGGAGGGCGTGCTGCGCGCGGTCGCCCAGATCAAGGAACGCTCGAACGCGGTGCAGATCATCGCCGGCAATGTCGCAACGCCGCAAGCGGCGGCGGCGCTGATCCGGGCGGGTGCCGATGCGGTGAAAATCGGCATCGGCCCCGGCAGCATCTGCACCACGCGCGTGGTCGCCGGGGTCGGCATGCCGCAGTTTTCCGCCGTGATGGAAACCTCAGCCGCCTGCCGCGAGGCCGGTGTTCCCGCGATCGCGGATGGCGGCGTCCGCACCTCGGGTGACATGGTCAAGGCGCTCGCCGCCGGGGCCGATTGCGTCATGGTCGGCTCCCTGCTCGCCGGCACCGATGAAGCCCCCGGCGAAGTCTTCCTCTACCAGGGCCGCTCCTACAAATCCTACCGTGGCATGGGCAGCCTGGGCGCGATGGCGCGCGGCTCGGCCGATCGCTACTTCCAGCAGGACATCAAGGACACGCTGAAACTGGTGCCCGAAGGCATCGAGGGAAGGGTCGGCTACAAAGGCCCGATGTCCGCCGTCGTCCACCAGCTCGTCGGCGGTCTGCGCGCCGGCATGGGCTACACCGGCTGCGCCACCGTCGCTGAACTCCAGACCAAGGCGAAGTTCCGCCGCATCACCGGAGCCGGCCTGCGCGAGAGCCATGTGCACGACGTGGCGATTACGCGGGAGGCGCCGAATTATCGGCAGGATTGAGATTGTGTTAGGGCAAGAAGAAGACTTCTTTTTTGTAAAAAAGAAGCAAAAAACTTTTTTTAATTTGGGCCACGGGCGGTTACACCGGTACGGACCCATGGAATCAAAGTTTTTTTGCTTCTTTTTTTACAAAAAAAGAAGTGCTTGCCTTCTCCCCACTCAAAGGACACAATCTTGACCCCCGCCGGACGCCTGCAAGCCGCGATCGAACTGCTCGAGGCGATCGGCGCCGATCGCCGCCCGGCCGATGCCGTCGCCAATGAATTCCTCCGCACTCGCCGCTTCATCGGCGGTGGCGACCGGCGCGACATCAGCGAGACCGTCTGGGCCGTGCTGCGCGCCCGCCGCCGCCTCGGCTGGTGGATCGAGCGCGTCGGCGCCACCCCGACGCCGCGCCTGATGGTTCTCGCGCTGATGGTGCTCGGCGGCACAACCGTGCATCGTGCCGCGGCCGAATTCGGCGGCTCGCGCTTCGCCCCGCCCGCGCTCGATGAGGCGGAACGCCGCGCGCTGGAAAAACTCGACAAACACACGCTCGACCATCCCAATATGACCGAGGGCATCCGCCTCGAAATGCCCGATTTCGTGGTCCCGCTGCTGCGCGCCCGCTTCGGTGACCGGCTGGAAGCCGAATCCGACGCGCTGATGCAGCCCGCCCCGCTCGACATGCGGGTGAACCTGCTGAAAACCACCCGCGAGGAAGCGATCGGCCTGCTCGCCAAGGCCAAGCTGAAAGCCGAACCGACCAAGCTCAGCCCCTGGGGCGTGCGCCTCGCCTCCCGCCAGAGCGTCACCAGCGCCGCGCCGTTCCGCGATGGTCTGGTCGAAATCCAGGACGAAGGCAGCCAGCTCGTCGCCCTGCTCGCCGATGCGAAACCGGGCATGCGCGTCGCCGATTACTGCGCCGGCGCCGGCGGCAAGACCCTCGCGCTCGCCATGACCATGGAAAACAAGGGCCATATCATCGCCTGCGATGTCTCCACCCCACGGCTCGACGGCGCGATCAAACGCCTCCGCCGCGCCGGCGTGCACAATGCCGAACGCCATCTGCTCGAACCCGGCGATAAATGGACCAAGCGCCAGGCCGGCAAATTCGATGTCGTGCTGGTCGATGCCCCCTGCACCGGCACCGGCACCTGGCGCCGCAACCCCGACGCACGGCTGCGCCTGACCGAGACCGATCTGGCCGAACTCACCGTCAAACAGGCCGCCATCCTCGATGACGCCCAACGTCTGGTCAAACCCGGCGGCGCCCTCATCTATGCGACATGTTCGATGCTGGGTGCCGAAAACGAGGATCAGATCGCCGGTTTCCTCGCCCGTCATCCCAGCTTCCACATCACCCCGGTCGGCGAGGCGTTCCCCGCCTATCTGCGGGACGACACCCTGCGCCTCTCGCCCGCGCGCGATGGCACCGATGGTTTCTTCGCCTGCCGCATGGAGCGTTCAGCCACGCCGCCGACATGACCATGAGCCGATGATCACGATCCGCCGCGCCCGCCCGACCGATGCCACCGGTATCGGTCTCGTGCATGTCGCCAGCTGGCGCAGCACCTATGCCGGCGTGCTGCCCGAATCGGTGCTGACCGGCCTGTCCGCCCCGCGTCAGGCCGGCTATTACGATCGCGTGATCCGCAGCGGTGGCGTTGTCCATGTCGCGGTCGCCTCCGGCACCGACGCCGGCGGGGCGGGCGGGGTGCGCATCGTCGGTTTCGTCACCGCCCGCCGCCGCCGCGCCGCCCTTGCCGAGGGCGAAATCGAAACCCTCTACGTCCTCGATGATTACCGCGAGCGCGGCCTCGGCCGCCAGCTGATGCGCGCCGCCGCCGCCCATCTCGCCGCGAAAACCTGCACCTCGCTGTTCGTCTGGGTCCTCTCCGACAATCCCGCCCGCTGGTTCTACGCTCGCATGGGCGGCAAACACGCCGCCGACGGCATGGTCACGGTCGGCGGCGCCGAAGTGGCGCAAACCGCCTATCGCTGGGAAACGATCGAGGCGCTGGTCGAATAGGCCAGACGCCGCCCCGCCCGATCGCGCATCTTGCACCATCCCCGCCAAAATTGCAGGATACGCCCATCCGGCATCAGACCGGTTCGCACCAACACGAGGAAACCGCCATGGCCAGCACGCTGCGCGCCGAAATCCCGGTCACCGAACTCCTGAAGCACGACCCGAAAAACTGGGGCCGCTGGGGAGCCGACGATGAAGTCGGCAGCCTCAACTTCCTCACCCCGGCGGAAGTCCTGCGCGGCGTCCAGGCGGTGAAACAGGGCAAGACCTTCACCCTCCAGGTCATGATGGGCCACCCCGCCGGCGATCCGGTCTGGCCCGGCCGCGCCCAGCCGGTCCGCGTCAACGTCATGGACAAGGGCCACTACCTCTGCGGCAAAGGCCCGGTCTTCCCCGGCCACGCCGAATACGCCGACGACATGCTGATCATGTACCTCCAAGGCTCGACCCAATACGACGCGCTCGGCCACGTCTGGTGCGACGACATGCTCTATAACGGCTACGACGCCCGCACCACCGCCGGCAAAATGACCAAGGCCAGCGTCCTGCCGATCGCCGAACGCGGCATCGCCGGCCGCGGCATCCTGATCGACATCGCCCGCCATCGCGACAAGCCCGTGCTCGATCGCGGCGAAACCTTCACCCACGAAGACCTCCTCGCCGCCGCCGCGAAACAGGGCGTCACCATCGAAAAACACGACATCCTGCTGATCCGCACCGGCTGGATCGGCTCGTTCTACACGCGCGACAAAACCGAATTCTATCGCGATTTCATCGAACCCGGCCTGACCTACAGCCCCGAGCTGGTCAAATGGTTCCACGAGATGGAAATCCCCAACCTGGTCACCGACACCATCGCCAACGAAGTCACCGCCGACCCGGTCTCCGGCGTGGTGCTGCCCCTGCACAACGCGCTGATGCGTAACCTCGGCGTCACCTTCACCGAAATCGCCGCCCTCGATGCCCTGGCCGATGATTGCGCCACCGACAATCAATGGACCTTCCTCTACACCGCCGCCCCCCTGAAAGTCGCCGGCGGCACCGGCGCCCCGGTCAACCCGGTGGTGATCAAGTGACCAGCTACGACGCGAAACCCTGGCTCGCCCTCTACGACCCCGACCAACCCGCCACCATCACCCCCGATTTCACCGATGCCCTGGCGATGTTCCGCGCCGCGCGCGCCCGCGCGCCCGACCGCCCCGCCATCCGCTATTTCGATGCCACAATCACCTACGCCGAGCTCGACGATCTGAGCGACCGCCTCGCCGCCCACCTCACCACGCACGGCTTCGCCCCCGGCGACCGTTTCGCGATCTTCCTCCAAAACGTCCCGCAATTCGTCATCGCCATCCTCGCCGCCTGGAAATCCGGCGGCATCGCCGTCGCGATCAACCCGATGAACCGCACCCGTGAAATCGCCACCCTCTTCGCCGATTGCACGCCCAAAGCCGTCATCTGCCACGACGATACCTACCCCACCGTGTTCGGCCCGCTCGACCCCACCCTGCGCCCCACCCTCGTCATCACCACCAGCGCCCTGACCTTCCAGACCCGCAACGACCCCCGCCTGTTCGCCACCGCCACCCCCCAAACATTCCCCGACACCACCGATTTCGCGGCCACCATCGCCCCCCCCCCC
>NZ_JBMFGY010000062.1:0-18768 GCF_049977125.1 Acidiphilium sp.
CGCGTCAACTTAATCGCATATCGCTCTAAACCCGATCCGTCTGAACCAGATGCCGCAAATCCCGCGTAATCCCCGCGAGATCCGGCGATTTCGCGGAGAGGCCGGCGCAGATGAATTCCGCCTTGCCGTGCCGGTTGAACACATAGGCGGCGGCGGTGTGCGTCACGGTGTAATCCGCCGGGTTGGAGGACGGGTGGACCGAGAAGCCGGCGTGAAACCGCGAGGCCAGGGCTTGAAGTTGTGCGGGGCTGCCGCGCAGCCCGACGAATTCCGGCATGTGGTAGAGGGCGATGTATTTCGCGAGCACCGGCAGCGTATCGCGCAGCGGATCGACCGTGACGAACAGGAACCGGACATCCTCAGCCTTGGCACCGAGCGATTTCAGGATTTTGCTCATCTCGTAGAGGGTAAGCGGGCAGACGTCCGGGCAGTTCGTGTAGCCGAAATAGAGAATGACGATCTTGCCGCGATAATCCGCCGCCGTCACGGTTTTGCCGGTTGCGGCGTCGGTCATGGTGAAGGCGAGGCCGGGCAAATGCCCGCGCATGTCGATATCCTGCGGGTCGAGTTTCCACCTCTGGTGGCAGGCGGCGAGAAGCATTGCCCCCGCCAATCCGGTGCCCGATGCCAGAACCGCGCGCCGTGCTGTCATGGTGTGCTCGCCAACCCGGCAAGATAGGCGGCGACAGCGGCGCGTTCGGGCGGACTCAGAGCGTGGGCGATGTTTTTCATCACGTAGTTCCGGCCCATCCGACCGGCGGCGATCGCGCGAAACGCCGCGCGCGTGGTCGCGACCGGCAATCCCGCAATCCGGGGCGCGCCGATCGAGGCGTTGCCCATCAGGTCAGGTCCATGACAGGCCATGCAGGGTAACACCCCGTTGCCGGTGCCATGTGCGACGATGGCCGCGCCACGCGACACATCAGGCGCCGGCCCCGCCGCGCCGAGGAACAGCGCCAATCCGGCGAGCAACAACGACCGGGTCATTTCGCGCCGGGCTTGCCGTCCGCGCCGTAGACTTTGAACGGAATGGCGAGATCGGGGGCATTCCGGAACGAGAAGCTGACGGTCACGTTGGTTCCCGGTGTCATCTTTGGTTGCATGCACATGATATGGAACCCGCCCGGCGAAAACCGGAAAACGCCGTGCGCCGGTATCGTGACATGATTGACCATCACCATCCGGTCGACGCCACTGCGGGTCACGCTCCTGTGCAGCATGGCCATGCCGCAGGCGGCGGTTTGCACGCCGTTGAGCACGATGTCGGTGGCGCTTGTGTTGTGCAGTGTTACGAAGCCTCCGGCGGGAATCTGCGGCAGCAGGTAGCGAAACCATGCGCTGTTCGCGGTGATCGGGTTGGATTCCGCCGCGGCTGGACACAGGGTCGCCATCAGGCTCACACCGATCAGACAGGTCGCCAAACCGATGCCGCGCATCCGCCGTTCTCTCCCAGATGTTGGAATGTTCATTGTAAGCCCAGTACCCGGCCATTGCTGGTTGCCAGCGCCACGCCGGCTGGGGTCACGACCGGATCCGTCACGACCGCCTTGGTGATATAGTGCCAAATCAGCGCGCCAGTCGATGCCGCGTAGGCGGCCACCGCATGATCGCCGATTTTCAGCACGATGTCGTTGCGTGACAGCATCGGTGGCGAGAACGGCGTGCCGCCCAGCGGCGCAAGCCAGATCGTCTTGCCGGTCGCGCCATTGACCGACAGCAGATCGCCCGCGCGATCCGCGAGGATCACGGCGCCGTCATATGACAGTGGCGCCGAGGTCGCATAATCCGCGAGGGCATGCTGCCAGAGCGGATGACCGGTCCTGAGTGCGAGCGCATAGAGATTGCGGTCCTCGGACGCGACATAGACCCGGCCCTGATCGACCGTCACCGGGTCGTTGATCGCGCCATTGGTTGCTAAGCTCCAGGCGGGCTTGCCGGTCGCCACATCATAGGCGTGCACAGTACCGCCCCGATTGCCGACGATGACGAGACCGCCACTCACGACCGGGGCGGCGACGAAGCCGTAGCCGGTTTGCGCGATCCAGCGCACGGCACCGGTTCTGGCATCGAGCGCGTAGAGATCGTGGTTGGCGGAGCCGAACAGCACGAGTCCCGCCGCGGTCACCGGAGCGGTCAGCCGCGCACCATCACCCTTGAATTGCCAAAGCCGGCGCGAGGGCATCGCGCCGACCGGTGCGAATGCGTACAGGCTGTGGCCGTCGGTTTGTGCAAACAACAATCCATCGCCCATGTGGGCATCGTGGCTGCACATGCACTCCGGCGGCTTGTTGCGGGTATATTGCCAGACCAGCGCGCCGGTCCTGGCGTTCAGCGCCCGCATGAAATGGGTATCGCCGATATCGGACGCCACGAACACCTGGGTTGAACCGATCGTGGGTGGAACCGTGATCGCGCCACTGGTCGCGTAGCGCCAGCTGATTTTGCCGCTTCGGGCATTCAGGGCGAACACATTGGGGCCGGTGCCCTGCGTACTTGTCACGTAGAGTTGTTCGCCGCCGACCCGCGGCGCGGCATAGATCGGCTCGTTCAGTTGCTCCGACCACAAGACATGCGGCGCGGGCGACGCCGCCGCGGCGCAGGGGATAAGACCGAACAGAGCCAGGACATAGAGCCGCAGCGAACTGATCATTAAGCGCTTCCTGTTCCAGAACGTCGCAGCGACGGTTCGAACTGAACAGCGCGACCATCGGCGACGTCAATTATCTAAACCTTCCCATGTGTCAAGGATGCCATCTTGACCCATCGTGCCGCCTCGCCCATGCCGCTCGGTCATGAAACCAACGACCCAAGCCGCTCTCATCATCGGTGCCGCCCTGCTGATCCGCCTGATCTTTGCCGCGAGCATGGGTCTCGGCATCGACGAAAGCTACATGGTCTCAGCGGCACACACCTATCAGTTGTCGTATTTCGATCATCCACCGATGTCGTGGTTCATGGAACTCACGATACAGCGACTGACCGGTCTGCACTCGCCCTTCATCGTGCGGCTGCCCTTCGTGCTGCTGTTCGCGGGGACCGGCGTGTTGATGTACGGCTTGACCAACCGCCTGTTCGGCGCCCGCGCGGCGGTGTGGGCGGTGGCCGGGCTGAACATCTCGCCGGTGTTTGCGGTCGCCTTCGGCACCTGGGTCCTGCCGGATGGTCCGCTCGATTTCTTTCTGGTCGCGGCTGCCTGGGCGCTGGCCCGCGCGGTCGGCGTCGCCCGGCCGGCGCTCGGCGCCGAACCGGAACCGGGGTTCTGGCCCCTCGCGGGACTATGCGCCGGCCTGGCCATGACGTCGAAATACAATGCCGCGCTGAACCTGCTGGGGGCGCTGGCCTTTCTGATGTTCGACGCCCGGGGCCGGCGCGCGCTCGCGAGTAGCGGCCCCTGGCTCGCCTGCCTGATCGCGCTGCTGGTGTTCTCGCCGGTGCTGATCTGGAATGCGCTGAACCACTGGGCGTCGTTCGGTTACCAGGGGGCGCGCGCCACTGGCTTCGGCATCCATCCGCTGCGCCCGTTCATCGTCTGGGCTGGCGAGGCGGTGTTCATCGCGCCGTGGATCTTCGTGCCGATGATCGCCCTGCTGATCGGCGGATTCCGGCGCGGGGCGGATCGCCGGGCGCGGTTCCTGGCCTGGCTCGCGGTGGTCCCGATCGTGCTGTTCTCGGCCATCGCCTTCTGGTCCACCCGAAAGATCCTGTTCCACTGGGCAGCCCCCGGCTACCTCATGCTGTTCCCGCTGCTGGGCGACTGGGCGGCGCGCGCGCGCGATTCGGTGCGGCGACGCCTCGCCGCGGGGGTCTGGGCCACCGCTTCGTTGCTGACCGCCGCGGTCGTTTTCATCGGCGCCGAGCTTCATTTCGACATTGTGCCAGGCTTCAACGCGCATTTCGCGCAGGGTCACTCGCCGGAACTACAGGTGATCGACTGGCGCAGTTTCCGCGCCGCCCTGGTCCGGCGCGGCGATCTGGCGAAGCCGGACATGGCGGTGGCCGCGCTCCGCTGGTTCGATGCCGGCAAGATCGCCTATGCGCTCGGGCCTGATGTGCCGGTGACCGTGTTCGAGGGCGACAAGCACGAATTCGGCATCACGACCCCACCGCAATCGCTGATCGGCGACGATATTCTGATCGCGGCAATGCCGGGCAACGAGGCCGACATCATGAAGCGCTACGCGCCGCGTTTCCGTGCCATCACGATCGCGAAACCGATCGCGATCACCCATCACGGTCACGTGCTGCTGCGAATCCCGATGCTGCTGGGTCATGATTTGCAGTCCTGGCCGCTGTCGCCGGGGTGATGACGCAATCGCCGATCCACGGCTGAGCGGATTTGCTTGATCGGGGTAGCGTTACTGCCCATCTCATGGCGATGATCCCCGAGTTGACACGAGACCATGCGTTGTTCCTCGATCTGGACGGTACACTCCTTGATTTCGCCGCGACTCCCGCCGAGGTCGTGGTGCCGCGCGACCTGCCCCGGCTGATGGCCGATCTGGCCGCCGGGCGTGATGGCGCGCTGGCGGTGCTGTCGGGCCGGACCCTTGCCGACATCGATGCGGTCACCGGATCGCCGCTGCCCGCAGGCGCTGAGCACGGGTTCGTCTGCCGCGATCCGGTGGGCGCGATCCACCACCCGATCGAGACCACGGCGAACCGCCCGGCATGGCGGCAGGCGCTATGCGAGGCCGCGGCCACGATGCCGGGCGTGGTGATCGAGGAAAAGCAATTCACCCTGGTGGCGCATTTCCGACGCGCCCCTGTCTATGGACCGGCCCTTCACGCGCTGATCGATCGACTGATTGCCGATGACCCGGATGTCGAGATCCTCGCCGCCGCCATGGCCTGGGAGATCCGCCCGACCGGCGTCGACAAGGGGGGCGCGTTGAGATGGTTCATGGGCCGACCCCCCTTTGCGGGACGATCGCCGGTGTTCGTCGGTGACGACACCACCGATGAGGCCGCGATCGCTGCCGCCAGGGCGCTCGGCGGCGTCGGCCTGCATGTCCATCGCGATTTTGCCGGCTCGACGAGCGCGGTGCGGATTTGGCTGGCGCGCGCCGTGACGGCACCGTGTCGATGAGCCGTCTCGTCATCGTCTCGAACCGGGTGTCGCTGCCAACCGAGCGTGGCGCCCGGGCCGGCGGTCTCGCGGTGGCGCTGGTCGATGCGATGACACCGGGTTCGGTCTGGTTCGGCTGGTCCGGCAAGCGCGCCGCCGTCACCTCGGAGGCCGCGACCATCGTCGAGCACGGCGGCCTGACCTATGCCACGATCGACCTCAGCGAAGCCGATTACCGTCGCTATTACGTCGGATTTTCGAACGCCGCGCTCTGGCCGCTGTTGCACTATCGCACCGGTTTGCTGGATTTCAAACGCGACGATTACGAGGGCTATCTCTCGGTCAATGAGACCTTCGCCGACCGGTTGAAACCGCTTCTGCGCCCGGACGACATCATCTGGATTCACGACTACCAGCTGCTCACCTTGCCCGAGGCACTCCGCCGGCGGGGGGTTACCAACCGGATCGGGTTTTTCCTCCATATCCCCTTCGTGCCGCCCGCCGTGCTGCATGTACTGCCCTCCGCCGCGGTTCTGGTCCGCGCCCTCGCCGCCGCCGACCTGATCGGCTTCCAGACCCATGGCGATCGGATGAATTTCCTGGAATCGGTCGCCTCCTGCATGGGCGTGCGGCCCGATGCCCATCATGGCTTCACCCATAATGATCATCGCACCGAAACCATTGTCGCCCCCATCGGCATCGATGCCGAGGGGTTCGCCCGCACCGCCCGCCGTGCCGCCGGCATGGCCGAGACCAAACGGTTGATCGAAAGCCTGGTTGGCCGCGCGCTGGTCATCGGCGTCGACCGGCTCGACTATACCAAGGGTCTGCCGCAGCGCTTCGATGCCTTCGGCCAGCTGCTGCATCGCTACCCCGAACATCTGCGCCGGATCAGTCTGCTCCAGATCGCCGCCCGTTCGCGCGAGGATGTCGATCGTTACCAGTCGCTCCGCCGCGAACTCGACCGCAAAGCCGGTGATATCAACGGTGCCTATTCCGATTTCGACTGGACGCCGCTGCGCTACATGACCCGCACGGTCAATCGCAACACGATCGCGGGCTTCTATCGCCTCGCCCGCATCGCCCTCGTCACGCCGTTGCGTGATGGGATGAATCTGGTCGCGAAGGAATTCGTCGCCGCACAGGATGCCACCGACCCCGGTGTGCTGGTGCTCTCGCGCTTCGCCGGCGCCGCCGAGGAGCTCACCGAGGCGCTCATCGTCAACCCCTACGACGCCGATGCGGTGGCCGATGCGATGCACACCGGGCTGATCATGCCGCTCGAGGAACGCAAAGCCCGCCACGCCGCTTTGCTTGCCAAAGTGCGCCGCACCACTGCCGCCTCATTCTGCCGGGACTTCCTGGCTCATTTGTATCGATAAACCGATCACAAATTACAGTAAAATTGTATAAAATACTGCGTTTTATAGTTAACTTCTTTATTTTATATGAGTTTTTGTAATATAAATTTTCAAATCGAAGTTTCATGACCGAGATCACGGTCAAATCGGGGCTTGCCCGTGTTCCGCACCCGTTCTGTAACGCAGGCACGGCAGCCACGCGCGTTTTCTGAAAAAATAGCCGCAAAAAACGCTTGCCGGGCGGCTCTGGCTACCGAAGCCGTGTGATCTCCCGCGACGCCCCTTGACCCGGTCGCCCCCATCGGTCATGAACACATCGTCGGGACAGACACGCCCGGTCCCCGCGCCTCATCGGGCGCATTCCCCTTTTAAAGTGCCCTGATCCGTCACGCATCCGGGCCCCTCATCCATAGCGGACACATATGAATCTCGCCGAACTTAAGGCCAAATCCCCCACCGACCTGCTCAACCTCGCCGAGGAATTGCAGGTCGAGAACGCATCGAGCCTGCGCAAGCAGGACATGATGTTCGCGATCCTCAAAGCCTACGCCGAGAACGACCAGGCGATCCATGGCGACGGCACGCTGGAGACGCTACCGGACGGTTTCGCCTTCCTGCGCAGCCCGCAGAGCAATTACCTTCCCGGCCCCGACGATATCTATGTCTCCCCTGCCCAGATGCGCCGCTTCGGTTTGCGCACCGGCGATACGGTCGCCGGGGAAATTCGCGCGCCCAAGGAAGGCGAGCGGTATTTCTCGCTCCAGAAGGTCGAGACCATCAATTTCGAACCGCCCGATGCGGTGCGTCACCGGATCAATTTCGACAATCTGACCCCGCTGTACCCGACCTCACGGTTGCAGATGGAAATCGAAAACGCCGGCCCGCCGCCGAAAGGCCAGCAGAAGGACAATACCGCGCGGGTGATCGACCTGATCTCACCGATCGGCAAGGGCCAGCGCGCCTTGATCGTGGCCCCGCCGCGCACCGGCAAGACCGTGATGCTGCAGAGCATCGCCACCTCGATCTCGACCAATCATCCCGAAGCCTTCCTGATCGTGCTGCTGATCGACGAACGGCCCGAGGAAGTGACTGACATGGCCCGCACCGTGAAGGGCGAGGTGGTCGCCTCGACCTTCGACGAACCGGCGACCCGCCATGTCCAGGTCACCGAAATGGTGCTCGAAAAGGCCAAGCGCCTGGTCGAGCACAAGCGCGACGTGGTCATTCTGCTCGACAGCATCACCCGCCTCGCCCGCGCTTACAACGCCGTGGTGCCAAGCTCAGGCAAGGTGCTGACCGGCGGTGTCGATGCCAATGCGTTGCAGAAACCCAAACGCTTCTTCGGTGCGGCCCGCAATATCGAGGAAGGCGGTTCGCTCACCATCATCGCGACCGCGCTGATCGACACCGGGTCACGCATGGACGAGGTGATTTTCGAGGAATTCAAAGGCACCGGCAATTCGGAAATCATCCTCGACCGCAAACTCTCCGACAAGCGGACCTTCCCCTCGATCGACATCACCAAATCCGGCACCCGCAAGGAAGAATTGCTGGTCGAACGCGCCACACTCTCGAAAATGTGGGTGCTGCGCCGGATTCTGAACCCGATGGGCGCCTCCGAGGCGATGGAATTCTTGCTCGACAAGCTGAAATATAGCAAAACCAACAGCGACTTCTTCGAGGCGATGAACACCTGACGTAAGGGAAGGAAGGGTTCTTTTTTGCAAAAAAGAACCAAAACACTCTTATTAATTGAAAATTTTTTGGTTCTTTTTTATAAAAAAGAACTACTTACCTGTCTTCTAATTTAAGGACGCACCATGCCCGACGCGATGCCCCATCACGATTACAAAGTCCGCGATTTCAGCCTGGCCGAGTGGGGCCGCAAGGAAATCAGCATGGCCGAAACCGAGATGCCGGGCCTGATGGCGCTGCGCACTGAATTCGGCGCCTCCAAACCCCTGAAGGGTGCCCGCATCGCCGGCTGCCTGCACATGACGATCCAGACCGCCGTGCTGATCGAAACCTTGACGGCGCTTGGCGCCACCGTCCGCTGGTCGTCCTGCAACATCTTTTCGACGCAGGACCACGCGGCTGCCGGCGTCGCAGCCGCCGGGGTGCCGGTGTTCGCCTGGAAAGGCATGAACGAAGAGGAATTCAACTGGTGCATCGAACAGACGGTGCGCGGCCCCGTCCAGCCGGACGGCAGCGTCTGGACGCCGAACATGATCCTCGACGATGGCGGCGATCTCACCAAGCTGATGCACGACAAATATCCCGAGATGCTGAAGGATGTACGCGGCATTTCCGAGGAGACCACCACCGGCGTGCATCGCCTGCGCGACATGGTGAAAGCCGGGCAATTGCTCTGCCCCGCGATCAACGTGAACGACAGCGTCACCAAATCGAAATTCGACAATCTCTACGGCTGCCGTGAATCGTTGGTCGATGGCATTCGTCGCGGCACCGATGTCATGATGGCCGGCAAAATCGCCGTGGTCGCCGGGTTCGGCGATGTCGGCAAAGGCTCCGCCGCTTCGCTGCGCAACGCCGGCTGCCGGGTGCTGGTCACCGAAATCGACCCGATCTGCGCGCTCCAGGCCGCAATGGAAGGCTACGAGGTTGTCACCATGGATACCGCCGCATCGCGCGGCGATATTTTCGTGACCGCCACCGGCAATATCGACGTGATCACCGCCGACCATATGCGTGCGATGAAAAACCGCGCCATTGTCTGCAATATCGGCCATTTCGACAGCGAGATCCAGATCGAGGCGCTGCGCAACTACCGCTGGGAAAACGTCAAGCCGCAGGTTGATGAAGTCGTGTTCCCCGATGGCAAACGTCTGATCGTCCTGTCCGAAGGCCGTCTGGTCAATCTCGGCAACGCAACCGGACATCCGAGTTTCGTGATGTCGGCGAGCTTTACCAATCAGGTCCTCGCCCAGATCGAACTATGGACCGCGCCGGCAGGCAAGTATGAAAATCAGGTCTATGTCCTGCCCAAGCACCTCGATGAAAAAGTCGCGGCACTCCACCTCGCCAAGGTTGGCGCGGCACTGACCATGCTTTCCCCCGCCCAGGCCGAATATATCGGCGTGTCGCGGACAGGCCCGTTCAAGCACGACGAATACCGGTATTGAGGATCACGCGGATGGGCGGGTTTCTGGCCGTGATGGGATTGGCGGCGCTCCTTGGCGGCATGCTGTTCTTCGGAACCATCATGACCCCGCTGGTCTTCAGCAAACTTCCGGCCGACATCTCCGGCCCCTTCATCCGCGCCACCTTCCCGCGCTATTATCTCTATGTGGTGATCGCCTCCGCCATCGCTGCCTTCGGCCTGCTGGTCCGGGGCAACCCGTGGTACGCGCTCGGTGCCGTTCTGATCACCGCTGCCACGCTGTGGCTCTGGCTCGAATGGATTCCCCATATCAATGCCCTGCGCGATGCCGGACAAAAAGCGGCGTTCGACCGCGCGCACCGCTTGTCGGTCTATGCCAATGGCATCGAGTTCGTCGTCGTGGTTCTTCTTCTGGCCGGTCTGGCCGGCTGATCACCGCACGAGTCCATTGGTCTTGACACAACCGCAACAGCCTCGCAGGGTCGCACGACGCGTCACCGGGAGTATTCGACCTTGAGCACCAAAGCGATTCGCATCCATGCCCATGGCGGGCCTGACGTTCTGCGCTGGGAGTCGGTGCCGACACCGGAGCCCGGACCGGGCGAGGCCCTGATCCATCATGAAGCGGTCGGGCTGAATTATATTGATATCTATTTCCGCATCGGTCTCTACAAAATTCCTCATCTCCCCGCGACCCTCGGCATGGAGGGGGCGGGCGTGGTGCGTGCGATCGGTGCCGGCGTCACCGAAGTCGCAATCGGCGATCGCGTCGCTTATGCTGGCGGCCCGATCGGCGCCTACGCCACCGAACGCGTCATCGCCGCCGACCGTCTCGTGAAACTGCCGGACAGTATCGATTTCGCCACCGGTGCGGCCATGATGCTTCAGGGCATGACCGCGCAATACCTGCTCCGCCGCACCTACAAGGTGCGGAGCGGCGAGACCATCCTGGTCCATGCCGCCGCCGGTGGAGTCGGGCTGATCCTCTGCCAATGGGCCAAGCATATCGGCGCCACAGTGATCGGCGTGGTCTCGACCGATGAAAAAGCCGAGGTTGCCCGCGCCCACGGCGCCGCCCACGTCATCGTTGGCCATGCCAATCTGGCGGCTGACATCAAACGCCTGACCGACGGCGCGATGGTACCGGTGGTCTATGATTCAGTCGGCAAGGACACATTCACCCCCAGCCTCGACAGCCTCGCCCCGCTTGGCCTGATGGTCAGCTATGGCAACGCCTCCGGTCCGGTGCCGCCGGTCGAGCTCAGCATGCTCGCCGCCAAGGGTAGCCTGTTCCTCACCCGCCCGACGCTTGCGACCTACACGGCCACCCGATCCGATCTGCTCGCTGTCACCGCCGATTTATTCGATGTGGTCGCCGCCGGCGCCGTCAAAATCAGGGTCAACCAAACCTTCCCGCTCGAACAGGCCGCCGCCGCGCAGGAAGCTCTCGAATCCCGCCATACCACCGGCAGCACCATCCTGATCCCCTGACCGCGCCGATCACATCGATGTGTGTGCCACGATCGAGCCATGTTTTCGTGCAAATATGTTCCAACTTGATGATATATCGGGAAATTGAGCTTGCCGAACCTTCATCAGGCCTTAAAATACCTTTGTTTCGTTACGTTAGCCTTGACTGCCAGTTCATCACGATAAACAGGAGTTAAACAATGTCCGAAAATCCGAAGTTCGACGGCCGCCGCGACCTGCTCAAAAAAGCCGCTGGCATTTCTGCCGCGATCGCCGTTGCCGGCGTGGCCGTCACACAATCGGCCAAGGCCGCCGGCATGGCCCAGTCTGCCGTTCAGTATCAGGACAAGCCGAAGGACGGCCATCGCTGCGATGCCTGCGCCCTGTGGATCCCTGGCCCGACGCCGACCGCCAAGGGCAAGTGCAAGGCCGTCGCCGGCGCCATCGACCCGGCCGGCTGGTGCACCCTGTGGAGCCCGAAATCCTGATCGGCACCACGCCCGGCCTGATCTGAACGATCACAAAAAAACGCCCAGTCCATCCGGACTGGGCGTTTCCCGTTGCGGTCTGACCGAAGCTTATTTACCGGTCTCGACCTGTCCGCGAATTTCACCGGCCGGAAACTTCACGGTGTGAACATTCACATATGACATGCCATCGAGAATGATCTTGGCCTGTGCCGCCGTAATCTTGGCGTGCCCCACGATCGGGCTCGCATGCGGCCCGCTGATCGGCACCAGCACCGGCGCGTTCTCACCCGGCTTCGCCGGACCATGGAAATGCGCCATCGTGACCTTGCTGGTCAGGTGGCTGTAGTTCACATGCCAGTAGAGCATATGGGTTTTGGTGTTGTAACGACCGATCATCGTGCCTTTGCCCATCGACCCGGTCACGCCGGCGCCGGGTGCGAGAGTGGCATGCAGATGAACGACTTTGGCCATGGCGACGCCGGTGAACGCAATGAAAGCGGCAGCGGTCAACGGCATCAGGCGGGCGGCGGATAGGCGCATGAAGAATCTCCCCTTGAGACAACGGCACAAATACCGTGTAGCGCATATGGGGTCGCCGTTGTGGCGGCAAGAAGGCATCCATGCGTTGAAATGCTTGCACGACACAGATTTGCGGCGCAGATCCCGCTGATGAAGGACATTTCATCCAGCGCCGATGCCGCATCCAGCATCCGCCGCATGTTCATCCGCGATTTGGTGCTCGATGCCGCGATTGGTGTGTATGCCCATGAGCACGACCGGACCCAGCGCATCCGCATCAATCTCGACCTCGCGATCGAGGAAGATGTCGTCAACCCCGTCAGCCGGCAGTTCTCTCGCCCCGGCGTTGGTCGTGACGATTTGGCCCGCGTGGTCGACTATGAAAAAATCGTCAACGACACCCGCGCGACGGTGGCTTCGGGTCATGTCCAACTCGTCGAAACCCTTGCCGAGCGCGTTGCTGAACTCTGCCTGACCGATCCCCGCGTGATCCTGGTTCGGGTTAGGGTGGAAAAGCTCGATGTCTTCCCTGATGCCGCATCCGCCGGCGTCGAGATCGAACGACGCCGCTGAGACGATCGTGACGTTCCCATCCCAACCGGTCCGCGCTATCAAGCCGGCCGTTACCACCATGAAGGAAGACGACGATGCTTGAACTCCACGTTGATGGCATGACCTGCAACCATTGCGTTCGCGCGGTGACCGAGGCGGTCCACAGCGTCGCGGCCGATGCCAAGGTGGCGATCGACCTTCCGACCGGCACTGTCCACATCGATAATGCCACCCCCGCCGATGCCGCGGCAATCACCGCCGCAATCGTCGAGGAAGGCTATACCGTTACCTGACGCGCGACCGGCGGATCGGCATCGCGCGCCACCGATCCGTCCTCAATGCCCGGCGAGCACGCTGCCGCCCATAAATCCAGCGGCGTGATGAGCAAACATCGGCACCGCCATCAGCACGAACCCGACGATCAGCAGAAGCGCGGCGATGAAGGGAAACACGTCGGCAAAGAACGAAATCCCTTCGGGTAAACGTGGCAAGGCGAGCGGCCGCTTCGATGCATCGTCACCCGGGCGTACGAAGGGTGGCAGCAAGGCGGCGGGCGGCACGATTAATCCGTCCGCGCGGCGTTGCG
The DNA here is from genome assembly GCF_049977125.1 of Acidiphilium sp. Classification (NCBI taxonomy): domain Bacteria; kingdom Pseudomonadati; phylum Pseudomonadota; class Alphaproteobacteria; order Acetobacterales; family Acidocellaceae; genus Acidiphilium; species Acidiphilium sp. The sequence goes on from NZ_JBMFGY010000062.1 coordinate 13,145, forward strand.
CGGCGACATCCCGCCCCTGCAGGGTTGTTATTGACATTATATGATCTCCGTTTGACGTGGGAACCATCACAGACCGGCTTGGGGAGAAGACCTATTGTCTTGATGTTGAAATGATCGGTGCTGTTCCAACGGGTTTCGGATATAACGGGCAAATCTTTCCACTCGATTAACCGAATCCGTGACATCGGTTTGCCACCGCCGGTTGCTCAAGCGGCGCGCTATTCCTATACCGGCACCAACCCACGCCCTTACCGGACAGGATCAGCCAATGGCCAGCTATCAATACGTCTATGTGATGAAAGACCTTACCAAAGCCTTCCCTGGCGGGCGCGAGGTGTTCAAGGGCATCACGCTGTCATTCCTGCCGGGCGTGAAAATCGGGGTGCTCGGCGTCAACGGCGCGGGGAAATCGACGCTGCTGAAGATCATGGCGGGGATCGAAAAGGAGTTCGGCGGCGAGGCATGGGCCGCCGAAGGGGCAACGATCGGCTATCTGTCGCAAGAGCCGCATCTCGAGCCTGATTTGACGGTGGGGGACAATGTCGCCCTGGCCTTCGCCGATCTGCGGGCGGCGCTGGCCCGGTTCAACGCGATTTCCGAAGAATTCGCCGAGCCGATGGATGACGATAAAATGAACGCCCTGCTCGCCGAGCAGGCGGAACTTCAGGAAATGATCGACGCCAAGGACGGCTGGGAACTCGATCGCCGGATCGACATCGCGCTCGATGCGCTACGCTGCCCGCCGGCGGAAAGCCCGGTCACCAATCTGTCCGGCGGTGAGCGCCGGCGCGTGGCCTTGTGCCGGCTGTTGCTGGAAAAACCCGATCTGCTGCTGCTCGATGAGCCAACCAACCATCTCGACGCTGAATCTGTCGCCTGGCTGGAAAAGACCCTGCGTAGTTACGCCGGCACCGTGATCGTCGTGACACATGACCGGTACTTCCTCGAGAACGTCACCAACTGGATTCTCGAACTCGAACGCGGGCGCGGGTATCCGTTCGAGGGCAATTATACCTCATGGCTCGAACAGAAGCAGAAACGCCTCGCTCAGGAAGAGAAGGAGGAATCGGGTCGCCAGCGCGCACTCAGGGAGGAGCGCGAGTGGATCGGTGCGTCGCCCAAGGCGCGGCAGGCGAAGAATCAGGCGCGCATCACCCGCTACGAGGACATGCTGGCAAAATCGAACGAGCAGGTTTCGGGCGTCGCCGAGATCATCATTCCGCCGGGCCCGCGCCTTGGTGGCACGGTGATCGAGGCGGTCGAGCTGCGCAAGGGGTTCGGCAACAATGTTCTGATCGATCAGCTCAGCTTCAAGCTGCCCCCGGGCGGAATCGTCGGTGTCATCGGCCCCAATGGGGCGGGCAAGACGACTTTGTTCAAAATGATCACCGGTGCCGAACACCCCGATGGCGGCACGTTCACCGTTGGTGACACTGTGAGGCTCGGCTATGTCGATCAGTCGCGCGACAGTCTCAACCCGGACAAATCGGTTTGGGAGGAAATCTCGGGCGGTACCGATGTGATTACGCTTGGAAAACGTTCGGTGCCGTCGCGAGCGTATGTCGGCGCGTTCAACTTCAAGGGGTCCGACCAGCAGAAGAAAGTCGGCATTCTCTCGGGCGGTGAACGCAATCGGGTGCACCTCGCCAAAATGCTCAAGGGCGAACACAATGTCATTCTGCTCGATGAACCGACCAACGATCTCGATGTCGATACGCTGCGCGCCCTCGAGGAAGCCCTGATGGAATTTCCGGGTTGTGCTGTCATTATCTCGCATGACCGCTGGTTTCTCGATCGGCTCGCCACCCATATCCTGGCGTTCGAGGGCGATAGCCACGTCGAATGGTTCCAAGGCAATTTCCAGGATTACGAGGAGGACAAGCGCCGCCGCCTCGGCGCCGATGCCACCGAGCCGCATCGCATCAAATATCGCCCACTGACCCGCTAGGCGCGGGGTGGTACCCCGGCATGACCAATCCCACCTGGCGCGTCACCACGTCCCGGTTGCGCCTCGATCCGGTCGGCTGGGGTGATCTCGCGGATCTGACCGCGCTAAAGACCGATCCGCGCGCCTTTGCGCTGATGCTGGGCGGGGTGCGCTCGCGCGCGCGCGCGGCCGAGGAACTCGCCGAGGATATCGGGCTATGGGGACGACACGGCTACGGGATGTGGACGGTGCGGGGATTGCACACCGGCAATTTCATCGGCCTCACCGGCCTCGCCGATCGGCCGGACGGACGCGGGATTGCCTTGCGGTTCGCACTCTGGCCGGAGATGCGGGGGGCGGGACTCGCGCGCGAAGCCGCAGCGGCGGCGTTGCGTTATGGCCATGACCGGGCGGGGCTACCCAGCATCATCGCCGTCTCGCGGGCGGATAATTTTGCCAGCCGCACGGTTCTGGGATCGATCGGCATGATCGAGATCGACGCGTTCGTTCGCAACGAGACCCCAATGCTGATCTATCAGAGCCTCGCCCGATAAAGCGTCTATGCGGCGACGCTACGGTTGCGGGCAGCCGCGAGCGCGGCGATCAAGGTGTAGCTGTGCTTGCGCGCCTCATGGTCGTGGATCATCGCGGTCACCATCACCTCGTCGGGCTGATGCGTCGCAATGAAGTCGGAGAGGCGCGATTCGATTGTGCCGGGTGCGCCGACGATCGCGTACATCAGGGCGTGCTCGACCTGAGCCCGCTCCTGCGGCGACCAGATATCCGCCATCGGCGCGGGCGCGGGCAATTTGCCCGGCCGGCCGCGCCGCAGATTGACGAAGGCCTGCTGCTGGGACGTGAACAGATGCGCCGCCCGTGCATCCGTCTCGGCGGCGCATACCGTGAGACACACCATCGCGTAGGGTCGCGCCAATTGTGACGAGGGCGTGAAGCGCGAGCGGTAGATATGCAGGGCCTCGGAGAGCAGATCGGGTGCGAAATGCGCGGCGAAGGCGAAGGGCAGGCCGAATGCGGCGGCGCATTCGGCCGAGTAGGTGCTCGACCCCAGCAGCCAGAGCGGCACATCCAACCCGGCACCCGGCACGGCGCGCACGCGCTGGTCCGGTGGAGCGGGGCGGAAATAGGATTGCAATTCGAGCACGTCCTGCGGGAAATTGTCGGCACGCCCGACATCGCGCCGCAAGGCTCTGGTAGTCGAAGGATCGGTCCCCGGCGCGCGGCCGAGACCGAGGTCGATGCGGCCGGGATGCAGGGCGGCAAGGGTGCCGAATTGTTCGGCGATGATCAGCGGCGCGTGGTTCGGCAGCATCACCCCGCCGGAGCCGACACGGATCGCGCGCGTGGCGGACGCGACATGGGCGATGACCACGGCCGTTGCGGCACTGGCGATGCCGGGCATGTTGTGATGCTCGGCGAGCCAGTAGCGTTTGAAACCCAGGCTTTCAGCGTGCTGTGCAAGGTCGGTGGCGTTGCACAGCGCCTCGCGGGCAGTCGACCCTTCGGGGATCGGCGCAAGATCCAGGACTGAGAATGGAACGGTGTTCATTTTAACTAGATGGGGACGGCCTACGGTCCTTGTCAGCTCGACCAATTAATATGATCTATGCCGCTTTGCGATGAGCCATGGCGGCGTGCAGATTTTCATCGAGTTTGGCGAGAAAATCCTGCGTCGTCATCCAGGGCTGATTCTTGCCGATCAAGCCGGCAAGATCCTTGGTCATGAAACCGGCTTCGACGGTTTCGACGCAGACGCGCTCCAGGGTTTCGGCAAATTCGGTGACCTCCGGCGTCTGATCAAATTTGCCGCGATAGGCGAGGCCGCGAGTCCAGGCGAAGATGCTGGCGATCGGGTTGGTGCTGGTCGGGCGGCCCTTCTGATGTTCGCGATAGTGGCGGGTGACGGTGCCATGCGCGGCTTCGCTTTCGACGGTTCTGCCGTCCGGACTCATCAGCACGGAGGTCATCAGGCCGAGGCTGCCGAAGCCCTGGGCGACGATGTCGCTCTGCACGTCACCGTCGTAATTCTTGCAAGCCCAGAGATAGCCACCGTTCCATTTCAGCGCGGAGGCGACCATGTCATCGATCAGGCGATGCTCGTAGGTGAGGTTGTGCGCTTCGAACGCGGCTTTGAACTCCGCGTCGAAAATGGCCTGGAACAAATCCTTGAACATGCCGTCATAGGCTTTGAGGATGGTGTTCTTGGTCGAGAGATAGACCGGGTAGTTGCGCAGCAGGGCATAGTTGAAGCTGGCGCGGGCAAAACCTTCGATCGAGGCTTTGGTGTTGTGCATCGCAAGCGCAACGCCGGGACCCTTGAAATCATGCACATCCAGAATGATCGGCTTGCCGCCATCGGCGGGGATGTAGGAGAGCTGTACCTTGCCGGCGCCGGGGATTCTGGTCTCGACCGCACGATAGATGTCACCATAGGCGTGACGACCGATCACGATCGGCTCGGACCAGTGCGGCACCAGGCGAGGAACGTTGCGGCAGATGATCGGTTCGCGGAAGATCGTACCGTCGAGAATATTGCGGATGGTGCCGTTCGGGCTGCGCCACATTTGTTTGAGGCCGAATTCGGCGACGCGCGCTTCATCGGGGGTGATGGTGGCGCATTTGACCGCAACACCGAACTCCTTGGTCGCCAGGGCCGATTCCACCGTGACTTTGTCGTCCGTCGCGTCGCGGTTTTCGATGCCGAGATCGTAGTATTTCAGATCGACGTCGAGATAGGGCAGGATCAGTTTTTCCTTGATGAAGCCCCAGATGATGCGGGTCATTTCATCGCCGTCCATCTCGACGATGGGGTTCTTGACCTTGATCTTTGCCATGTCTCGCTCCTTGCTCGGATTTTTCATTGTCTATCACCGATTGCCCGAGGGGCAAGCCAGTGGACGGCAGGTCAGGGGTGTTTTAGGACCGGTGCAGTTTTGGAGAGTGTATGATGGCGCCGAGCATGGGACATGCAAGTGACTGGGACCGGGATGCGGCATTGACCGCGGCGCGGATTCTGCTGGAGATCAAGGCGGTGAATTTCCGGCCGGAGGAAGCCTATACCTTCACGTCGGGCTGGAAGGCGCCGGTGTACATCGATTGCCGCAAGATCATTTATTTTCCGCGCGCCCGCGCCAAAATCTGCGAACTGGCGGTCGAGAAACTGACCCGCCAGATCGGGTTCGAAACGATCGAGGCGGTGGCCGGCGGCGAAACCGCGGGGATTCCCTACGCGGCCTGGATTGCCGACCGCATGGCGCTGCCGATGGCCTATGTGCGCAAGAAACCCAAGGGATTCGGGCGTAACGCGCTGATCGAGGGCGATGTGCCGGAGGGCAAGAACACGCTGCTGGTCGAGGATTTGACCACCGACGGTGGGTCGAAAATCCAGTTCGCAACAGCGCTGCGCGACGCCGGAGCGATCTGCGATCATGTGTTCGTGGTATTTTTCTACGGCGTGTTTCCCGGCAGTCTGAACAAGCTGGCGGAGATGGGAATATCATTGCACCACCTCTGCACGTGGTGGGATGTGCTGGAGGCCTGCCGGGGTGGGGATTATTTCCCCGAAGCGACACTGGCCGGCGTGCGGAAATTCCTGGAAAACCCGGTCGCTTGGTCAGCGGCGCATGGGGGCGTGACCAGTGCCGAGGAGGCCGCGGCGCATAAAGCCTCGAAGTGACGC